>NZ_JBOEFX010000025.1:0-147440 GCF_050633125.1 Lewinella sp. | reverse complement strand
CGCTTCTTGTTCATCACTTAAAGCGTTTACCGTTCTTAGATTTAGCGCTCTAAAGAACTTGCCAGAGTTAACAAATTCATCTCCCTTCTCGTTGGTCCATCCAACAATTTCTGCTCCGTTATAATCATACAGCATCCGAGATGTGCCGTTATAGGCAAATAATAGTTCCGGGCCATATTCTGTAAAAGCACTTATGTAACTAGGAATAAAAGGAAAGTTGGGAATTACCTCCACTTTACTGGTATCAACGACTTTGATTCGTCCGTTTTTTTCGACCATTATTCTATCCTCAGACACATAGCTCACCTTATCATAATCCCCTTCAATAATTTTCTCAAAACCAGGCGTGTAAGCCTGATGCAGATTGCCCTTCTTTATCAGAATGATCTCCTTATCTTGAAATGAATTATGAATCGACTCATCAAAAATAGCCAGGGTCAAAAATTCACCGTCCGGGTTTAGTACTGCTACTTTGGCTTCCGAATTGGTTAGAAAACACATGTTACTGTAGTAATTGCATGCTACATCTACATATTCCTCCGCTAAGGTCAGTGGCTTATCTTTGTAGAAGGCTTTAACCGGTTTTTGTCTGCCGTAAACAAGCAGTAGTTCGCCCCCAATGTGGTAATCCGTATACCCTTCACTTGGTGAAATGACATCGTTTAGGTTAAGGTCTAGCACATGCACATTTTCATCCAACGGCGCATTAACAACAAAGTAAGGATGCTCCGTTTCTGGAAACATAAACACAGGAGGCAGCTTTGATAATTTCTTGGTCTCAAAATGATAGATATAATCTTCCTCGGTAGACCTTCTTTGTATCCAAATGTATTGCTCATTGATTTTAAAGACACCAGCGTTTTCAAGAACAAAATTCGTTTCGTGTGTATCAAAATCGGCAACAAAAACACTGCTTCCTTTTACGTAAGAAGCTTTATTTCCATACACGCAAAGGTCTGATACATTCCTCAGGTTTATCTCTACATACTTATCAGGATCGAAGTCTAGCTCATCATTCAAAAGATAACATCGGTCATCAACTTGGATCAATGGAACGCCCAAGTTGCCTGCTTTAAATCCATCAACCTGCACCGGAAATCGGCTAATGGTATCCCCTTTCACCAATATGCTCTCCTGCTCATTCCCAATGAGCAGATAATATCCGTTCCAGGTCAAGTACTTATCATAGATGGTATCTACCACTATTCCTTCTTCTTGAGCAGATAAGTTGCTCAAAAAGCCAATCATTATAAAAAACGGGAACACAAGCTTCGTTTTATTCATTTCCATCCTTTTCTAACCTCATCGCTTGTATATACCCGTTACTAAGTGGTTTGGGTATAGATAGTAAGTTCTATTATTAACTCCCCTCAGAAAGTAATTGAATAACTTTCTCTATTGGCCTTCCGATCACGGCTTTGTCGCCTTTAACGACTATTGGTCGCTCTATTAATTTCGGGAACTTAACCATCGCATCCACCCATTCTGATTCGGTTAATTCTTTTCCCTTAAAATTCTCTTTGTAATCAGCCTCTCCTTTTCTAATCAATTCTTCTGCGGGAATATTCAGCTTAACCAACAAGGCTGTTAATTCCTCTTTTGTCATAGGATTTTTCAAATATGCTATGGTTTCAAAATCGACGCCTTTCTCTTTTAGAAGGTTGTAACAATTTCTACTTTTAGAGCACCTGTTGTTGTGGTATATTTTCATTTTTCGATTATTTCTCCTTTGCTATTAATAAATATTCTTGCCAATTCGACATACGCTGTTGCTACAATGTCATTATCAATGTACCACTTTTCATTCCTCTCATTCTCTCGAATACCCTCAAGTAATTCAAATTCAAACGCAGTAATAAAGTTTCCTTTAACTGAAGCCAAGCTACATTTATACTCGTCATTCCTCAATATGACTAAATCCTTGCTGATAAATTCAACGCTAGTATATGCCTCATCAAAAATCCGCTGCCCTTCATTATTGATGACTATCCATTTTTCTTGGCCAGCTATGCCTAAATAGGCCATCATTATGGAAGGATCAGAAGAAAGTACAAAGCCATGATACAAACTCTCACATACTCTGTTTCCTTTTACATCAAATAGTCCTTGAAGTCGATTTTCAAGAACAACAACATAATATGGATTAACTAGCCCACTATAGACTTCATCATAGATTACTGGTAAAATCTCTTGTTTTTCTGAACTATACAGGCCCATTTTCTGAGTTGCTTGATCAGTTGCAACAAGTAGCTCTTCTTCATATTCTTCCCCTACAATTATATCAAGAGGTTTGAATACTAACTCATGGCTATTCTCGCCTATTTTTTCTTCTTGAGTACCTGATTTTTGCTGACTACAGCTAAATAAAACAGTTATCAAGACTAACGGTATTTGAAATTTTTTTTTGAATAAAGCCTTCATATTACTGCTTATCTTGGTCTATACCTGTTCAACGCTCTTTCTATCAATTAGAATTATTATTGGCTTGATAGCTTGTCGATACTATCTTCTTTTTCCCACTTTTTAATAATGACGAACCACAAAACAACCACCACTCCTAAAATTATTGTTTTTTCAGTTCCGTTGATTCCAATGATTTTCGAATAATCACCTGTTCGATGGCATCGTCCATTCTCCACATCTCTGGCTCCATCATCAACTGCACTCCGTTATAAACCGGATCTTACCCCGGAGCCCCACCACCGTTAGTAACCACTGATTCTTTATTATCGAAATCAATACCGGGGCCTTCCTCTTTTGGCAATTCCTTGCCTTGCACCAAGCTCGATAACGTTTCGCTACTCAAATCGAACCCTCTATAGCGTACGATGCCAGCCCCGTCGATGCTCATACAATTCTAAGTCCCCAAAATCATCGTCAACTATAATTATACGTATTTCTTCTAAGTTTTCTAATAAGTTACTCAACTCATTATCTATGTAAGCATCCGAGTAAACTAACGAATAGGTATAAGTAGTCCCTAATTTTTATTTTTCCTGACTTCATCCTCTAATCTATCATTTGTTTTTTCTACAAACTTATGGTTTTAGCCACCTAATACGCGTCCAACCTCCCCCTGCCTTTTCCACTCCGCCCAACCTCTACTAGCCCAATACTTCGCCAAATACTCCTGCTCCGTCTGCCCGGGGGTGGGTATGAGTAAGAGGGGCTTTTGCCAATGGTAAGCATCCAATAACGTGCTGTAGCCCGACCGACAGATGAGTCGCTCGGTTTGCGCTATGGTGGTGGCCAGCTGGTCACCCAGTAGCCAGTCTACAACGGAGAGGTTTGGCGTGATGGCTTGGGGCCTGCTGCTGCCCGGCACACCACGTACCAGCAGCGCCGGAACGTCCCAGGCTTTGAAGCAATCTATCAGCTCTTCTTCGAGGTACGCACGCTGAGGCTCCGGCCCCGATAGAAGCGCCAACCATTGATAAGGCTTTTGCACTACCTGCTCCTGTTTCCTTCCAGCAAAGCGAGACAATGCCCCCAAATAACGATGCGGTAAGCCTGCAATAGGCCGCGCCAAATCCCCAGCCAAGCTCTCCTCCCCTTCTATATCCGGCACCCATACTTCCGCGAAGTGCCTGCGTACAAAGGTGTGATACCCCTTGTTCATCATCCAAGCCAGCCAAGGTTGCTTATGCTGAATCTGTAGCTGGTGAGCCAGCCAGACGCTTTTCACCGCCTTGCTCCAGCAGCCAAAGCGGCCATCACTCACTACTAGGTTTACTCCTTCCTTCCGAACGTAGTCGCTTATTATTCGATGTTCCTTCTTCATCACCCTCCACAATCGGGGGCTCTGTACTCCCATGTTCCATACCATCGAGCGCTTAGGATATCGTACCGCATAAGCGGGTAACTCAATAAAATCTACCTTTTTCAGGGATGCTTTCAACAACATCAATGCACTCCCTGCCGAGGCAACGGTCACCCGTTTTCCTTCTTCTTGCCAAGCCTTCACCAAGGGTACACACCTGCTCGCATGCCCCAGCCCCCAGTCTAAAATCGCAATTAAGAGGTGCTCCGTATTCGACATACTAATAGGATGGATTATCTTTAGGGTATGTTATGTAGGTACTAGGTACTTAGATTTTGATTACTATAACAAAATTTAGTGTCTATTATTCAACGCTTTGAGCGTGCTCAACTAACCACTTATGAAACAACAAAGATACTTCTTCCTATTACTTCTTCTCCTCGTCTTCCTTACCAATGCCTGCCGATCGGTGGGATGTGGGTGTCCGATGCATTAGCAGGATGTAAAGGGTTGGGTGCGTGTAAAGGTGTAAAAGTTGATTTGATTTCCCTAGTGGTATCAAACATCACCGATTTCCACTTTACCTAAAGGGTTAGATTGGTTGATGGTTAGATGGTTGGAGGTTGATGGTTGATGGATGAGCTTCCCTAAATAACGTTGACAGGTTTATCAATTATTCCACTTAAAAGCTGAGTGCTAGTTGTCCATCTTCTTTCGGCAAACCAAGCTTAACAAATGCGGGCAGAATCTGACTTGTCCCTCCAAAAGCTCCGCTACCGGGATAAGTCAGATTTTGAGCCGCCATTGGCTGGTATTCCAACTCCTCTGCTTGACCATCTCGTATCAGTAACACAGGTGGCTTTTGCGTTTTACTATCACTAAGATAGTGTTCAAATTCTAAAGGAGCTACTCGCATCGGTAACTGGCCATGATGACGTACCTTGTTGTAGTTGTCAACCGCTTTCTTTACGCATCTTTTCAGCTTCACAAAATTGTCGATTTGCCAGTATGACAAGTACTCGTTCTTAATCACATCATTGAGCTTTTCTGCGTAAGCATTATCCAGTGCTATCATGCACATACTAGAACTGATACCTTGTGACCTCAGCACCTCTACAAAGGCTTCACTGCGGTACTGTGAGCCTCCATCGCTATGGAATATCAGTTCCCTCACATCCATCCCTTTACGGCATCGTAACGCCATTTTAAGGGCCTCTATATTCGCTTTAGCTTTAAGGTTATCGCTCACACTATAACCCACTATCAGCCGAGAGTATACGTCAATGATAAACGTCAGGTAGTAATACCTATCACCAAGGTGATAGTAAGTCGTGTCCGACTGCCAAACCCTATTTAAACCAATGATTGTAAGCAACTTAACCAGATTTGGATAACGCAAACCATTGCTCCGAGTCGTTCTATGATAGTTCCTTTTTTGCTCTAACGAATGCCCTAAGAAAGTCATCTCACGAACAAAGGCATCTCGACCCAGGCCTTCCGGCTGGATCATAAAGTAAGCCTTTTCAAGGCCCAAACCTCCGTGATCTGCACGGTGAGCCAATAGCATCCCTTCTGCCGAATAGACAACGTCATCATAGGCCTCACGGCGACACATAAACTGACTCAATGCCTGACGAGATGTATCCAGTACAGCATACACTTCTTCATTACTCGGGCTGTTCATTTCTGATCCGTATTTCGCCAAGAGTCGGATAAGGGAGCCGTAAAACCACTTTTTTTTTCAACATCTATTCCGGCTTCTCCTAGCTCCTCTAGCAAGCTCTCGTAGTAATCCAATTTAATTTGTTTTTGCCCAAGCGAACGTTCCAATTCGGCTAATCGCTTTTCCAATAATTTAACCTTCTCGGTCTGGGAATTGGGTACTTCCACTATTATCGCTTTTTGTTGATCGTACGCACTATACTTAGTTATCCACCGGTATAAGATATTCCCATGGATACCGTATAAACGGCTCATCTGAGCCACACTAAAGGTACCTGCTTCGTAGTCCTTAACTCGCGCTTTTTTAAACGTTTCACTGTAACTACGACGCCTTTTAGGACGATTAACCTTCTTCGTTGAACCCATTTTCTACTTAATTTGGTGTCAACGTATTTCAGGGCTAGTCAGGAAATTTGGGTACGCTAAATACTTCCGACTTCCCACTTCCGAACTCCGACTTTGCACAACGCCTCCCTTCCCTTGCGAAACAGATCCCGAAACGCGGCCTATTCTGGGACATCAAGATAATCAAACTAGAACCTTATATTCCCTTATATGGTTCAAAACACCTTACCTTAAACAACGAAAAAAGCCACAAAAGCACTCCTCCGTCTGGTCTTTAAACCTTTCTTTGGCAATGCTTCTGTGGCTATTTATGCTTTAACGAAAACTCCCTGATTATTGCAGGCGAATCTCGTCGTCGTTTACATCAAAAAACTTGTAGGTATTGAAGGCATAATCTTTGTCTTCGGCAATTTTTATCCACCGCTGGTGTTCGCGCCACCACTTGAACTGGACACTTTTGAAGAAACCTTTCTTTAGATAAGCCACCACAAAAGGATGAGCCACCAATGTCAGCTTGGCCTTTGGCCGCGATTGCATGATGAAGGTCAAATCCCTTTCCACTTCGTCTTCTAGTAGAATGGTTGCGTTTACTTTGCCCGTACCTTTACAGGTAGGACAAGCCTCGGAAGTGCTAATATTCACCTCGGGACGAACCCGCTGGCGGGTGATCTGCATCAAGCCAAACTTACTCAGTGCAAGAATGGTATGCTGAGCCCGATCTTTCTTCATGTGCTTGCGCATCGCCTGTAGCAGCTCCTTGCGGTGTTCGGCATTACGCATATCGATAAAATCGATGATAATAATCCCTCCAATATCTCGCAAACGCAGCTGGCGAGCGACTTCTTCGGCCGCCTCCATGTTGACTTTCAATACAGCTTCGGCCTGATTGGCATTGCGCATCTTATGACCACTGTTGACGTCTACAACGTGCATGGCCTCGGTATGCTCAATAACAATATAGGCACCACTGCCCATGGTAGCGGTCTTGCCAAACGAAGACTTTATTTGCTTGGTCACTCCGTAGACATCGAAAACAGGCTTGGAATTCCTGTGCTGCTGAACGATTTTAACTTTATCAGGAGCGATGCTGCCCAAGAAAGTCTTTACATTGTTGTAAAGTTGCTTATCATTGACGACGATCCGGTTAAAAGAATCCGTTAGCAAGTCTCTCAGTATAGAGGTCGTTTTGTCCAGCTCACTCAGTAACTTTACAGGCGGAGCAGCATTTTTCAGTTGCTGCTGAATGTCCTGCCATTTTTCCATGAGCATAGACATTTCCTCATGAAGGTCAGCAACCTTCTTTCCTTCGGCAGCCGTACGTACGATCACGCCGAAGTTTTTCGGACGAATACTTTCTACCAATAAATGAAGACGCTTACGTTCTTCGGCGCTACCAATTTTTTTAGATACCGCAATCACCTCCGCAAAGGGAGAAATGACGAGGTAACGACCGGGAATGGTAATTTCGCAACTCAGCCGAGGGCCTTTGGTAGAAATCGGTTCTTTGAGAATCTGGACGAGGATATCGTCTTTCTTACCCAAAACCTTATCTATCTTCCCTGTCTTTACGATATCGGGAACAAAGGCAAAGTTCTCTAGTCTGTGCGTATTGATCGATCCCTTGATCGACCCGTTGGTGTATTTCTGCAGGGAAGGGAGCTTAGGCCCTAAATCCGTGTAGTGAAGGAATGCGTCTTTTTTGTGGCCAATGTCCACAAAAGCGGCATTCAGTGCAGGCATCAATCGCTTGATACGCCCGAGGAAAATATCGCCAACGGCGAAATTTTCATTGGTTTTCTGGTTGTGTAATTCTACCAGTTTACCATCTTCCAAGAGCGCTATCTCAACCTCGGTAGGCGAGGAATTGATGATCAGTTCCTTATTCAATCTTGTTAAATTTAACCCACCTCACAAGCAAGCCGGTTAGCAGAATAAAGGAACGTATCAGGAAACATTGTGCCGAAAAATGAGAGGTGGCACAATTACTAGCAAACTGCTTAATTTCTTAGGAGCCTGTTCTGTAGAACTCCATAACATTTGCATTAGGGCTGGGCTTTTCATAGTCTTTCATCTGTTATTGATCGTCGGATCAGGGTAACTGAAGACTGGCCAGTTTGCTCGATGGACTGATAATTCCGCTACTGCTTATTGGTCTGTCTCAAAAAAGCTCAAGTGTTTTAAGAACTTGAATGTCTTTATGGAGGGCACGCGTAAGGTCAAGACAGCTCAATAGTAATATAAACAGCTTAGCCGACCCCTTACAGGAAAGGGTCGGCAAATATGCTGTAAGTAAAACATCCAAACCGGGGTACATCGTACAAGCTCGAAAGCTGATGTTGTACCTAACATACCTGGAGGTAGAGAATGTTATTACTTGTTCTTCTTCTTGTGACGGTTCTTGCGCAAGCGTTTTTTCCGCTTGTGAGTCGCAATCTTATGTCTTTTCCGCTTCTTTCCGCAAGGCATAATTTACGTTTTAAGTTAATTAATTAATGTTTATTTTGCATTATTTCGGCAACGGTCGTCGTAGGCTTGTGCCTGAACTTGGTCACCTGCACCTGCATAAGCTTGCGCTAACAGGCAAATGGCATTCAAATTGTCGTTTTCCAACTCCAGCGCTTGATTCAGACGTTGAATTGCCCGATCAAACTGCCCGGTTTGGATGGCCAGACGGGCCAGTGATGTTAGTACGAGGGCACTCTCTGGAAAAGATTGCTCTAACTCTCTTAACATCAGTATCCCCTTCATTGGTTCATTTGGGGGAGGTACTTCTGTGTAAGTTAGCGCCAGATTCACCTGGTTACTAACATTACTGGGATCAAGGGAGATCGCATTTTCAAATGCGCGAATAGCCCGTTGATTACAAAAAGTACGTACTTTATCCGATTCTGCTCGTTGTACACAAATCGCGTAGGTAGTTCCGGCAATAGACCATGCTTTTTCCGTTTCTTCCAGCTCTGCAATCTCTTGGGCATAGTGCCCGGCAATCGCAGGATATTCGTTTTCGTACCATCGGCCAGAAATCTGTTTTAGCACCTCTACTTTTAGAGAATCGCTATCTGCCAACGTCAACTCCTGCTGCAAAGCCTGAATTGTACTCATCTGGTCAGCTGGCAGTTCATCGTGAGCATCTCTGATCAGAATATTAACATCGGTAGCTTCCGTTTGCAACATCCGGGTTTGTTCAACCTGTTGCTGCCCTGGAGGCTTAGTTTCACAACCAAAATACAGCACAAGAAAAAGCACCAATGAGCCTCCTATTATTATATACTGTAAGTTAGTCATATTATTCTGAAGCGTTTTCAACTTTATTAGTCGATCTTCTCCTCATTAGGAGAACTTGTTACATTTTCTTTTACCTGTTCTACAAAAACCTTAGCAGGTTTGAAAGCAGGAATGAAGTGTTCAGGAATAACAATCGCCTTATTCTCTTTGATATGACGACCAACTTTTTGGGCTCTTTTCTTGATAACAAAAGAACCGAAACCGCGAATATAGACATTTTCTCCGTCAGCAAGTGACCCTTTCACTTCTTTAAAGAATGATTCCAGGGTAACCAGTACATCAACTTTTTGTACACCCGTCTTTTCAGCTATAGCTGCTACTAGATCAGCTTTTCTCATCGTTATTTGCTGGTTTATAATTAGTTATACTAAAAAATGCCTTTTGGCAAAAGAGAGGCAAATTTCGCTAAATTTTACACTTTATGAAAGGATTGGCTGATTAATTTTCATTAATAATCAATTAGTTAGCTTCAACCAGCGCTGCCAATCCCCCTTCTTGCCGAATTATTTTCCGAAAAACACCAGATAGCCAAGGCTAAACACAACACCAATCCAAATGCGCCAAATATATCTCTACTGAAAAAAATATTTTCAAAGCTTATTATAACCTTCCTCGTCCCAAAATAATCCAGTCTTTTAGAGAAGTTTTCCGGAGTAAGCAGCCCTAAAACGAGCTTTAAACCTATATTTGCCCTTTCCTCGAAGCGAAAATGAAACAATATGCTATTATCAATGACGGGCTACGGTCGTGCTACTAATAATTGGGAAGACAAAACCATTCAGGTAGAAGTCCGCTCTCTAAACAGTAAGTACACCGACTTGCGCCTAAGATGCTCCCAAAACCTGCGGGAAAAGGAAGCACAGCTCCGCAAGATGGTCACCGATTTTGCCCACCGGGGAAAATTGGAAATGTCAATAGACATTACCTCTCATTTAGGCGACGACCAATTTGGATTAAACATTCCGTTGTTCAAAAAATACTTTTCGGCGCTTCGTGAATTGTCAACAGAGTTCGATTACGAAGACAAAACCCTGATGAGTGCCATTCTGCGCCTGCCTAATGTAGCCGCCTCTTCTGATGGAGAAATGTCGAAAGAGGAATGGAAAGCGATTACCGACACCATTAGTGCTGCGTTGGAAAAATTCCAGGCGTTTAGACAACAAGAAGGTGCAGCGACTGCTAATGACCTGACCGAGCGTATAAATACCATCAGCAGTTTACTAGAGCAGGTTAGCCCCCACGAACAAGATCGGGTAGAAGCCATCCGTGACCGCCTCTACCGCAGCCTTGATGACAAAATGGGTAAAGACCGGATCGACGAAAGCCGCTACGAACAAGAAGTCCTTTTCTATCTGGAAAAGATGGACATCAATGAAGAAAAAATGCGCTTGGCACAGCATTGCGAATATTTTCTAGAGGTCCTTAATAACAAAACCCAGGCTAAAGGGCGCAAACTCAGCTTTATCAGCCAGGAGATTGGCCGTGAGATCAACACCCTTGGTGCAAAAGCCTACTCTTCCAACATTCAGCGGCTCGTTGTAGGCATGAAGGATGAGTTGGAAAAGATAAAGGAACAAACGGCAAATATTGTTTAGCAAAGAGATAAAAATACTTAGGTCATGTCTAAGATGCTCATTTTCACTGCTCCTTCAGGGGCCGGCAAAACTACTATCGTTCGTCATTTGTTAAACACCTTTCCGGTTTTATCTTTCTCTGTGTCCGCGACGACCCGCAAGCAGCGCCCCCACGAGAAGGATGGCTACGATTACCATTTTATCACCAAAGATGATTTTGTAAAAAGAATCGATACTGGTGGTTTCGTAGAATGGGAAGAGGTTTACGAAAACCTCTACTATGGTACCCTGCATAGCGAAGTCGACCGATTGTGGACCGCTGGCAAGCATATCATCTTTGACATTGAAGTCAAAGGAGCTACCAACATTAAAAAGGCTTATCCAGAAGAATCCTTGGTCGTTTTTGTAAAACCACCCAGTGAAGAGATTCTGTTTAGCCGCTTGCGGGAACGCAATACCGAGAGCCCGGATAGCCTCGCCAAACGTATTGCCCGCGCGGCCGAGGAGTTGACTTACGAGAATAGTTTTGACTACGTTTTGCTCAATGATGACCTGGATACTGCACTAGCGGAAGCAGAACAAGTCACCAGAGATTTTTTAAACCTATAAAGCCATCCTCTTATGGAATCGCTCCTCTCTAATGGTATCCAAATCAGCGTATTCTCTCGTTACCAACCGGCGTATTCCAGACCTACCGAAGATCAATATGTCTTCTCGTACCACATTGTTATCAAGAACTGCCGGCAAGATACTGTACAGCTGCTGTATCGCCACTGGGTGATCACCAATGCACTGGGAGAAGTGCAGGAAGTAGAAGGAGACGGTGTAATTGGGCAACAGCCTGTACTGGAACCAGGGGATGTACACAGCTACGACTCGTGGTGCCCACTGGCCAGCCCGCTTGGATCAATGGAAGGGCGCTACCTAATGGTGAGTACCGAGACCGGAGAAAATTTCTATGCCCAAGTCCCTCGCTTTCAATTGGAATCGACGGTGATGATGAATTGAGCCTCCATTACGTTTTCTGAATCTTCACTCCTCCCTCTTTTTCATATTCAAACTTCAGTTGTTGGCCTTCAATTTCCAGGCTGTTCAAAAAGGGAAGAATATCCGATTCAAAGCCGCCGGTAATGCGAATACGATAAATACGGCTTGGTGTTTTTACCAAAATCATATTGCCCGTACCAAAACGTCGCATGGGGTTAGCCATTCTATTGCTGGCAAAAACGCGCCAAGATCCTAGTGCCACCTTTTTGACATCAGCAGGTTTGCTCACTTGATTGCTATTATCATAGGCAACGATGGCACTGAGTTGCCCATCGGTCAAATCATTGTTTGTGAAATGGTCTACCAAAAGATGTTGATAGGGAATCGCTGACAGATTCAGCGTAGAAGATGTTATAGCCACCAATGCCAAACCAGGTTTTTCTGGTGCATTTTGTGGACCGCTGGATATACTAACGGACACAATGGAGTCTCTTTTATCAAAATAAAAGGTCTCGAACATTTTGGAAAAGCGTGGTAACACCTGGGAAGCTACTACTGTACGGTGGTTAAACTTCAGTGCAACCTCCTCCCACTCATGAGTAGCATAATGCCGGACGGTATCAAAATCAGGCGTAATCTTAGTAATTTGAGGTAAACTCAACAGTTTTGGTTCCTGACGCTCTTCGAGCTGACGATCAAGGGAAGAAAGGCTGGGAGACGCAGTGATTTCTGGCGTACCGTAGTAATTGGTGTAGGACAAATTAGGCAAAGTAGCATAAGCTCGAAAACGATCAAAACTAGCAAGGCGGTCTGCCGCTGGCGTCAATGGTTCCGTTATATAAGGAACCAGCTTCAACAGCTCGCCCGACTCATCGACCTCCGGTTGAAAGCCTACCCCATGGTAGCGTAGAGAAGTAAAAAAAGCTGCCTCATCCAGCGCAAAGTGCGATGGAAAATAATTAGGTAGCTCCCTTTCAACAATCACTCTCGTTACCGACGTCATCAAAAAACGGTTGCCATCCCGTATTCCTAACATAAATCGCTGGTAAGGGAAAACCGTCCTGGGATCATCGACAACCTCCACAAGGTGGGGAGATTGCCAAATCTCTATATCTCCCACCTGCTGCTTGATCACCTTCTTTTGCCGACCAGCAAAAAAAGTCTCCCACTCTGCCTCCGACAAGCTGTTCCAGTCATAGATATTCACACTAAAATTGCCGTTCACATCATCTCTGCTCACCCTAAATCCTAATGGATAATCAATGGGCATCGCATAAAAAAATGAACGGTTAGCGGGGGGTGCAACTTCCACAATAGCTCCTTCCTTATCAAATATCAGCGTAGGGCCTTTTTCATAAGAAACAGGGCTCACCTTGGCATACTCAAAATGATCAAAAGACAAGCCCAAGGCACTGCTCGTAAACGTTTCCTTGGTGTCAGTGTATTGTGCATGCTGTGTCGTCCAGATAGGGGCACTCTCCGTATGATTTCCATTAGGAAAATGGATAGCGATAAGCTCTTGCCGATCACGAGAAGCATATTCATCTAATAGTACTTTAAAATCTGACGGCTTCAGCTTTTGCTCGCCAATACCAATGCACGGGTGCTGGTATTCCAATTGATAAATATCTTTTCGGCCTTGCTTGATCGTGATCACAAATGGTGGCAATTGGCAGTGTGGATAATCATTCCCATTCGTCAATTTGACAAAATTCAGCAAGCTGTCAAGTTCAAACAATTGACTGCGTGGCACCTCCACCTCTAACTTAACCAAGCTAGGGTTGGTACTAAAACGTCCTTTCTCGTCTACGAATTTGCCGTTTTTTAGCCGTACAGCATGATCTGTCCGGGCAATGATAGAGAATGTATCTAGCGGGTGGATCAATTCGGCACGAAAGTTTACCGGCCCGGAGTAATTTTGCCAGTCTGGTGCCGCAAATTGAATGGTCAGATTCTTAAAAGGATCTACATTTAGTTGTCCTGGCGGGTTTCCCTGGTGTTCTTCTGCAAAATCGGCACCGCCAGGAGTATGCTTAAGTAACTCGCTTTTGACACGCAACAGTTCCTGCCCATCGGGAGTAGAGACATAGCCTTTAAAATGATAATGAATCTCTACCCCCGTAAAGTTCATCACTTTAATATGAGCGACGGAAGCTTCTGTTATTTGGCCAGTATGAACATCTGAAAACTGTATATTCACCTGTGCTGCTACTTCTTTTAAACTACCAACAACAACCATTATCAACACTGCAATGAAGCGCATCCAAACCGGAAACGGTCTACTCATAACTTCGTACTTTTTTAATAAACGCTGTAAAGTCACTACCGCCATAGCGGTTTTGGCCTTCGTAAGCTTTGGCTAATGCTTCCTCGCTTCGGCCGTCTAAAAACAAGGCTGTTGCCCAATTCAACATCGCATGCCCTGGCTTTTTCAAGCGGTCTATTGAGCCGGCATTGGCTTCAAGCAATCGCGCAGCATCGTGGTAACGACGTGCCTCCAAGAGTTCCGCAGAGCGTTCCATCAGGCTACTCCCCTTGCTGTAATACAGCCAGCTAGACTCGATAGGCGTCGGTAAAACATCGGCTAAAAACATATCCATCGACTGCTGTTGCAGCTCTGACGGATTGAAGGTATACAGCGTATCCAGCTTGGTATTAACCGAAGTTTGATCTAGCCCTTCGGCTTCAACAACATCTTCCACCAAGTAGGGTAATTCGACAATTACGCGACCCGTGCGAACCTCATACAATCGCCATAAGGCACTCAAAGTCATGCTTTTTGTGGCACGTACGGCCCTGATATAGTAATCCTTGCCTTGTTCATCCAGCTGATGTTTATCATAGGTTTCATAAGTACGAACTTCTCGTGGAAACAGTTGCTCCAGGCACAACAAGCCTTCACTTTGGCCACCAAAACTACGCACTTGCGAGCTATTTAGGCGAGGTGCTGGGGAGCCCGCATTGGCATCGCGCTGGCTTTTGTTATAAACATTAGCTGCAACCGGAAGCTGGCGGGCACACCTCTCCAAAAAACGCACATTACCTTGACTGTAAAGGTCTCCCGTTTCTAGCCGTGTTCCCAAGTTGGCTTCCCGGGCACGATCTACCACGGTGAGGCTACGCATCTGCGCAATGGCCGGAACACGTGCGGGCAACACTTGGTCAACAACAGTATGATACTTGGCCGAGCAGCCCATTAACAACGGAAGTAGTAAATAGTAAAGGCGGAATTTCATCATCTTATGTTAGGTTTTAGCACTTGAAATGACTTGATCTATTGCCTAACTATCCGTCTACTCGTTACCGCTCCTTCATTATTGGTAAGTTGCAAAAGATAGACACCAGCAGGAAAACGGCTTACGTCTATTTGGGTAGTAAGGCTGCCTGAAGGAAGTCCCTTCTGGAGCAAAATACGGCCATTTATATCCAATAATGAAATCTGAATTAATGGATTTGTTTTTTCCCAACTTACCGCGAATAATCCACCCGTTGGGTTAGGGAAGATATTCACGCTCTCAAACGCTTGCACCAAGGTAGTTCCAGTGTGCCCTTCCTGTAAGCAAACCTCTTCAAAAGACGTAACCTCTGGAGCATCGAGAAAATTTGGGGTTCCTATTGTCGAACTAGCGTTAGTTGCTGTTAAATTTACCCCTGCCTCGCCTACAACTGGATTAACAACATCTAAAAGCAGGCTATCCCCTTGCTCACAAAACTCATATTTAGAGGGGCTACTATGGCGAAATTTACGAACCAGCAAGCCCACATCTTGTCCTGTGTCCCCAAAATACGAAAGCATTGCACCACTGAGCACATCCAGATTGACCAATGCCTGAGGGTAATACCAAGCACTAATGGCTTCTGGAATAAGTGGGTCATAGGTGCCTATACTGTTGAGTGCAGTGGAATTGTTTGTTTCTAAATAATGCACCCCGAACGACTGCGTCGATAAATCATAGTTCACTAAAAAGCCAATTTGCCCCTGATTGGAGCCGCCCGACCAGGAATAGTCCAATGCTCTACCTTGAATAGTAACATGGTTTGCATAAGGTGACTTAACCAGGGTGTGCCCATATTTATCTAATTCTGAATTACTGGAAAACGACTCGAAAGACTGGCTAAGATCCAAAGCCCCTGTCGCTGCATCAAATACACTGATCCCCAAGTGGTGGCTCACTGAAATATTGGCCAATACATATACCTTTTGGTTGCTCTGATCGTACCAGGCACTAGCTCCTGTATCAATGGCATTGCCTGTGTAATAGCTCGCATCCCATAGTTGGTTACCCAAACCATCCAGCATTAATGCTAAAATACCTTGCCGCTGTTGTCCAAGCACCGTGAGGGAGTTTTTCCCTCCGGTGATAAAGTATCCCTGATCGGTGGGCGTCACAAAATTGGCTACATCCCAATCTAAGCTATAAAGGGGGCCCACGTTTGAGTCAAAATACTTTTCCCAAACCACTCCTAAATTCTGATCTAGCTTGACACAAAACGCCTGCTTTTCAGGAGTTCGTAAATCTGATCCACTTAATGGCTCGTGTACCATACCTACGACGACAAAACCATCATTAAGGGCATCGGGCGTAGCTGCAATATGCAAGCCCATGCCATTTGTAGTCGCGGAAAGCTGTGCTAGCATGGTCTCATGTAGAAGCACCCCGTTTTCATCGAGGGTCAGTACAGTGGTGCGATTTACGCCGCCGTCATCTACATAGCCCGTGATAGCGTAACCGGTACTACTCCCATTTTGAAAAGCCGTGATGCTCTTGGCCCAGCTATCGCCAGCAGCGGTGTAAACCAATTCAAAGACGACGCTAGCATCATCACCATCGAGTTTTAGTACATGAATGCGGCGTTCGTCTGTGAGTTTATTATGCAAAGTGCCCGCAATAACCATATCGCCTGATCCATCCGCAGCCGTGGTTATAGAGTAATCACGAAAATCGTGATCCGCTTTGGAAAAAGCGCTTTCCCAAATAGATTGAGCGGAAATAGTTGGCAGAAATACCAGTAACAAGAAGGACGTTAGAAAGAAAGAGAATCGCATAGGGTTTGATTTTACAGTTAAATAGAGCAATTGCGGATTCGCAGCAGCTAAGGTTTCTACTGATTAATCAATTGACTTATTAAAATCTTACCCTTCTAATTGATTTTTATAAAAAACCTTCCTCCCACCTAAAGCGGCTCCGCATCCAATAGGACATAGTTAAACTGCTCCAAACTGCTTTCGTACAATTGCAAACGGCCTTTAAAGGCGCGACGCTCATCTGTTTGGTAGCGCTGAATAAACTCGGCTTTGATTCTCAACTCCACCACCGTCTCTGGGCCGGCTGCTCCACAAAAGAAACACGCAGAAAAAGGGTTCTTAGAGAGGGCATAGGTTTCGCCCAAGGCATCCAGCGGAATGAGGTAGCCCATGATGATTACGTCCTCCCCTTCCATGGCTTTAAGATCTTCGCCGAAATTGGCCTGGTAATATTTTATCCCAAGGCTATTAGAAAACTTTTCGGAAAACTGCACGTCCGCCAAGTCGGGCCAATTGAGCATACGTTGGCCGTGGAGACTACCAATTCCTACAAGAAGCAAAAATATTAAAGTAAGCTGGAGTAACCGTTGAACGGGAGAGGTATGCATATCTATTATTTTTTGGGCGAAAGCCTAATTTACAAAAGGCGCGTCATACAGAAAGACCAGTTAACCAGTCTTTTGGTTCAAGTCATCCTTCTTTTCCCAACGAGGTATCAATTTCATGCGAATCAACAATAGTAACCAGAAAGGTAAATGAAAGACTAGCAGATTCCTTACTCTATGCTTTTTCATCCCCCAAACGTCAAGCGTATCCTCAGACAAGGAATCTATTGCTTTAAAATGAGCAGGAGTATGAAATGCAAACATAAAACTGGCCATGAACGGGATTAAGGCTGGGAAAATTAAAACCGTCGTTATGACTTTCAACGCTTTCATACGTCAATCACCGGTACTGGTTCTTTGTTCTCGTCTACAGCGACCATGGTAAACAATCCCTGCACGGCCAAAACGCGCCCCTCCTCGTACATCTCTTCTTTGTAAATATTCACCTGCACATCTACACTTGTGCGGCCAACCCTGGTAATTGCGCCCTGCACTTCAATGATGGTATCTGCCGGGATAGGCATGGTAAAATCCACCTTACTGCTACTCACCGTTACCATTGTTTTACGGCTGAAACGGGTAGCAGCTATAAAGGCAACTTCGTCCATCATTTTGAGGGCTTCCCCACCGAAAAGGGTCTTGTAATGATTGGTCGTATTGGGGAATACCACCTTAAAAATACTGGTCTGTGCAGCGGCAATTCGCGCGGCGAGTTTCGTCATCTGGCTTGCTTTGTCAGGTTGCAAGTTACGGTTTTGATTTGTTACTTTTGACGAAAGTAAAAGTACGAGTACATGAGACATTCTTTCTTCCTTGCAGCCATAGCACTGGCCTTTATGTTACAGCCAACAGCGCTTCAGGCACAGGATTTGCAATTAGACAGCACCCTCCTCACCGCTAGCGATGTGGCCACCGGACTACAGGTACCCTGGGAGGTAAAGTATGGCCCTGATGACCACTTGTGGGTAACCGAACGTCGCGGAAATATTCTTCGGATCAATCCTGAAAACGGAAATACCGTCACCATTCTCAATCACCAGGCTGCCGTTACTGGCGGCAATAGCGAATACGGGATGCTCGGAATGGCCCTGCACCCTGACTTCTTGAATACGCCCCTGCTCTACGTCGTTTATTGTTATGAACAAGGAGGAATTCAGGAGCGGCTGTCCAGCTTTGAATGGAATGGCAGCGAGCTGGTCAACGAGACCATCTTGTTCGATGAAATCCAAGGGGCAGGCATCCATGATGGTTCCCGCTTGTTGATCACCACCGATAATAAAATCCTGATGACGACCGGCGATAGAGGCAATAGTAGCTTATCGCAAAACATGAACAGTACCAATGGAAAGATTTTGCGCCTAAACCTGGACGGCAGCATCCCTGCTGACAATCCTGACCCCACTAGCTATATCTACTCCTTCGGTCACCGCAACCCACAGGGGCTTACCTACGGGCCTAATGGTCAGGTTTATAGCTCAGAACACGGTGCCCAACAATCTGATGAATTCAACCTCATCGGACCTAACACCAATTACGGATGGCCCAATGTACAGGGTGCCTGTAATACGACTGCAGAGCAAGCTTTCTGTGCAGCAAATGCAGTCAGAGAGCCCCTGATTGAGTTCAGTCCTTGTGCTGCCGTCAATGATATCATTTACTACGATCATCCGGCGATCCCCGAGTGGGAAGGAAAGATGCTCATGGCTGTCCTCGGTGGCTTTGCCCTCAGTGATTCTCGCCTTAGTGTGATGACTTTTAACGAAGATGGTACTGCTATCACCAACGAAGATCAATACTTGGACAATCTCGGTCGCCTGCGTGATGTGGCGATCAACCCTCATACCGGCTCGGTATACATTGCTACCAATGGCCCATTCTACCCCGGCAGCGGCCCCAACCGCATCATCGAATACCGCAACGAGGCCTACGTGCCCAACAGTGTCAGTACACCGAACACCAAAAATCAGTTTATCCGCATTTTCCCCAATCCGGTGATCAATCAACTACAGCTACAATTGTCGCCCAACTTTACAGGACAGCAACTGGAGGTCATCAGTTTCAACGGCCAAGTCATCCAGCAGCTTACCATCAAAGGCGAGCAACTGCAACTGGATGTCAAAACCTGGACGCCAGGCATGTACTTCCTCAGGGCTACCAATGAAGCGGGAACGATTACACGGACGTTTGCGAAACAATAAATAAAGTCGGAGATGGGAGGTGGGAAGTCGGAAATATTTCTGACTTCCCATTTCTGACTTCCGACTTTGCTATCTTCGTACCCATTACCTCCTAACCTCCCTTATGGAATCCTCTATCCTCACCACGGTTATTCTTCCGGCTTCGCTTTTTATTATCATGATTGGCATGGGGCTGTCCTTGACCTTGGAAGACTTTCGACGAGTGGTGCGGTTTCCGGGAGCGGTTACACTCGGGCTTTTCAACCAACTTATTCTGTTGCCGCTTATCGGCTTTGGCCTGTGTTATGTGTTTGCCCTCTCTCCTTTTCTGGCAGTGGGCTTATTGTTGTTGGCGGCCTGCCCCGGTGGTGCTACCTCCAACCTCATTAGCTATGTAGCGAAGGGGGATATTGCATTATCGGTCACACTCACGGCGATCAGTAGTACCGTTACTATTTTCACCATTCCATTGATTGTCCGTTGGGGCTTGGCTCATTTTTTAGGCGAAAGCCGACCGATAGAGCTACCTATACTCGCAACGATGGGGCAAATTTTTGGCATCACAGCACTCCCCGTTAGTATCGGAATGCTGGTGCGCTCGCGCAACCTTGCTTTTGCTCAACGAATGGAGCGCCCCATGCGGATCGCCTCTACGGTCATCTTCGTCCTCATTCTGGCAGGAATCGTAGTAGCCAATTGGCAAACCCTACTGGATGCACTGCCCGTACTGGGGCCAGCGACCTTTGCACTCAACCTCATTACGATGGGATTGGGCTGGGGAGTTGCCCGTTTTTTTGGACTAAACTTGGCGCAATCCATCACTATCGCCATTGAATCAGGTATCCAAAATGGCACTTTGGCTATTGTTGTCGCTTCTTCCATCCTCTTTCTGCCCGAGGTGAGCCTTCCCGCCGCCATTTATAGTATTGCTATGTTTCTGAGTGGTGGTGTCCTGATGTGGTGGTTTGGACGACGGGAAGTAAAATAGATTAATGTCTTTTGTGACTCAAAAAAATTATCGCGTTGATGCCTTTTTCTGCTAATTTTGAGAGTACCTTTTCGAAAGAAAGAGGCTTCTTACAAGACAAGAACTTGAACCATATAAGGGATTATAAGAATATATAAGCCTCTTTTCTTACCCCTTAAATGACCTTATAATCCCTTATATGATTCAATATTTCCGTTTACAACCAAGAAGGATATGAATCGACTGCTACTACTTTTACCATTACTCATCTTTTCGTTTGGCCTTACGGCCCAAGATCTTTTCCCTGGCCGGGGTGCCGCTTTTGAAGATGATATTGTCCCCAGGGTAGATATCACTATTGCTGCTGGCGACATCAATGCTATATTGGCACCTGGCAACGAAGAAAGTGATGTTGAATACCCAGCAACGTTTATGTTTACCGACGAAGAAGGGGTGGATACTGTTCAGCAAATTGGCTTTCGCTTACGCGGCAACACTTCTCGCTACAGCGCAAAAAAATCCTTCAAAGTTTCCTTCAACTCTTTTACCAGTCAAAAATGGAAAGGGCTTGAAAAAATCAACCTCAACGGGGAACACAACGACCCGACGATTAGCAGAGCGAAGATTTGCTGGGATTTACTCAAAGATATGCGCGTTCCCGGCGCAAGAGCCAATCACGTAGAACTGTATATCAACGGTGACTACTTCGGCCTCTATGCCAATATCGAGCATATCGACGAAGAGTTTGTCGACCTCCGTTTTGGCAATAAAGACGGCAACCTCTACAAATGCCTCTATCCGGCAGACCTGGCCTACCTCGGCGATGATCCCGACTTGTATAAATTCACCAGTAATGGGCGCCGTGCTTACGATTTACAAAACAACAGTGATACCGACGACTACAGTGATCTCGCCAACTTTATCAGCGTCATCAATCAGACTTCTATCAGTGATCTGCCTTGCGAACTAGAGGCCATTTTCAATGTAGACACCTACCTACGTACCATGGCCTTCGATGTTTTAGTCGGCAACTGGGATGGCTACGCGTTTAACCAAAACAACTTCTACCTCTACCATAACACCGCTACTGACCGTTTCGAGTACATCCCCTTCGACCTGGACAACACCCTCGGTATCGACTGGCTTAACCGTGACTGGGCAGAACGCGACATTTACAACTGGCCCAGCGGATCGACGGATCGCCCATTGTTTGAGCGTATCTTGGAGGTGCCTGACTATCGGGCGCGGTACACTTATTACATCGAAGCTTTCCTGGAGGAGGATTTCAAACCCATCAATCTTTTTCCTGATTTTGATGCCTTACAGGCCAAACTGCTCCCTTTTGTGACCGAAGACGATTATTATCCGTTGGATTACGGATTTAGCCTGACGGATTTCCACAATGCTTTTGATGACGAAACCGACTATTCCCATACGGATTACGGCCTAAAATCTTACATTTTAGCTCGTCGGGAAAATACTTTGACACAATTAGAGGACCTCAATCCGGCTCCCTACCTTTTTGGCGAACGTGCAAGTACCGCATCCGTCGGACAACAACTTTCCTTTCAAGTAAATGTGCAAGAAGATGAAAGTGTGAATCTAGTCCAATTGTGCTACCAACTTCCTGGTCAATCTTTCAATTGTGTAAATATGGAAGACTTTGGCAATACCGGAGATGGCCTGCCTGATGATGGCGAGTACGGTATCTTCCTCTCTCCTTTGTCGAGTGCTGGCAACATTGAATATTACTTTACTGCTTCTGATAACCAAGGCGCTATGAAGCGCCACCCTGTTTGTGACAACTTTACCCTCGAAGTAAGCAATGGAGGCTTACAGTTGGCCATCAACGAATTTATGGCCAGCAACGGCACCGTGATCGCCGATGAAGAAGATGAGTTTGACGATTGGGTCGAAATCCACAATTATAGCGATCAGAGTATCGACCTCACCGGGCGTTACCTCTCCGACAATCCTGACAATCCTACCAAGTGGGCCTTTCCTGATATGAGTATCAGTGCTGGTGCCTTCCTCCTCGTGTGGGTAGATGATGACGAAGAGCAGGGGCCTTTGCACACGGATTTCAAACTATCCGCAGATGGGGAATTCATCGGCATTTTTGATACCGACGCGGCCGGTAATGGACTGATTGACGGAACGGAGTTCGGGCCACAGGAGACCGACGCGGCCGTGGGGCGTTTACCCAACGGAACGGGTGCTTTCCAATCTGTCAACCCTACTCCTGGCGCCAGTAACGAGCCCTTAGGCACTGGCGAAGGGATTGTGATCAAACCTTTTGAGGTGTACCCCAATCCAGCAAACGATTGGATTACGATTGAAGCTCCAGAAGGTAGCCAGTATGAAGCTCAATTGTTCAACCTTGCGGGGCAAATGATGCAGCAATACCGCTGGAACGGCAAAGCTACACAATGGAATCTCCAAATGCCCGCTGGCATGTACATCTTGCTTATTAACGAAAATGGTCAGGCGATCTTTTCCACGAAAGTGGTGTTTCAATAGTGCTCGTTCCTCACGGTTGTGCTCTTCCGATAAATCGGAAGAGCACAACCGCGAATCCCGCCCCCTCGGGATGAGCACTCCTCTACTCCAATGGCACCCCATTCTCATCGGTAGTCAGTACATCACTCATGAAATCAAAGAAAGGGCGCATCTGATGAAAGGCATTTGACGCTTGGGCTGCAAAGTCTGGGGCCATCACTTCTTCATCAGTAAAATTACGACTGACAAGAAACTGTTTGTAGCGCAGGAGGTCAATATTGGGATGATCTTTGGGGTATCCCTGTGGAGCTGTTTTGAGCTGATCGCCTTTGAGCTCCCCGAAGGTGGCAATAAATTCAGCAGAATTGATAATCTCTCGTAGTGGCTCAGCCGCCGTCGCTAGTTCTGTGCGGATACGTTTTAGGTCATCACGCTCGGGGCCCCAAAAGCCGCCGCCAACAAAGGAGTTTCCTGGCTCCAGGTGAAAATAGTAACCGCCTCGCTTCCATTTGGTAGCCCGCACAAAACTGCCGCTAAAGTGGGAATTATACGGTGTCTTGTCTTTTGAAAAGCGGACATCACGGTAGATACGGTGGAGTTTCATTCTTTCAATCTCATCATGCAAGGTCATGTGATCATGTAAACTACCAGCAAAAGCCTTAAAATTATCCAGCGCAGCTTGGTAATCTCCTTTGTGCTCCTTAAACCAGTCGCGGTCATTATTGACGGTGATGGCTTTTAGAAAGGCAAACACGGAAGGCTGGATGATAGAAGACATAGGTAATGTTTGATTGAATAAATAAAATATGCTTAGCATCTATGAAGGTTGAACGTCAAAGATAGCTGGCAAGTTGAAAAGCAGTTCGCAAAAATTGCCATCAAGCGCCTATTTTTTTCCCAACTTTCCTATCTTGTGCAAGCCCATACAACCTGCACACACATGAGAATCCTGTACTGCCTTTTGCTTCCTCTGACCATCCTATGCCTCAGCCCAAGTAGTGCTGACCTAGACAAATCTCGACCGGGAGCCGTGAGTAAATACCTCACTCAATATCGCTATCTTTCAAAACAACTGAGCCAAAGCACCAGTATTCCTGAGCCCGTAATCCTCGCTATTGCCGGCCTGGAAAGCAACTGGGGTAAAAGTGAATTGGCCGTTAACGCCAATAACCATTTCGGTATCAAATCTAAGCCAGATCGACCAGGGCTCTCCTATTGTAAACAGACACTGGAGTATGAGGGGTGGTTTGTATATGCAACCGTAGCCTGCTTTCGACGCTATCCACTGATCAGCGAAAGCTACACGGACTTTGGTGACTTTATCCTTACCAGAGACAATTATTCCCAAATTCGGGACCTGCCCTCGTGGAATTACCGCGCCTGGGTAGAAGGTCTCCGCGAAGGCGGTTACGCAACTGATCCTGGCTATACGGACAAGGTCCTACGGATTATCTGGCGCTATCATTTGTACGAACTGCCGGAGTGATTTCTTACCCACCCAAAACACCAAGGTTATTTGAACCATATAAGAGATTATAAGGGCATTTAAGGGGAACTGGATAGGTTGAATTCATAAATAACAGCCGAGATACGTTTTTTGAACCACCAAAGACGCTTAAGGTTTTGGGACGACCACAGGGGTGTGTAAAAAAGCCCCCCACATAGTGTGATCCCTATGATGCCTTCACTAAAAATGAATCGCTCTTAAAACCTATACTGAAGGCCCAAATTAAAGTTATACTGCTGCACCCTGACGGTCCCCTCTTCCAAACGATGCTGGCTCCATGTCCAACGCGGTTGAAATTGAAGCTGAAAACGGGGAGACAATTGATAAGCCAGTGATGGACTCAAGCTCCAGCCAATGCTTAAGGGACGTAAAAGCACTGACGCATCCGTCGCACTATAGTCAATCAAGTTGCCTTCTGCGTCAAAATTTCTACCATCGGATTGCTGGGTAAAATTGAACACCACTCCCGCAGTGATACCGTACTGCCATGCCCTTTTTCGTTGATGCCAGCCTATTTCCAGCGGGATACTGTAGGTTTGAAAACGATTGAAATGTGTTACCTGTAAGGTCGTTATTTCCAAACCAACAGTATCTCCTACTTCTGTTGCTAAAACATCTCCCGTATTGCCGTTGATGAGCACGCGCAGTAATACCTGTTCTATTGGCACGCTATCCGTATCAATCGATTGGTAATCTAATCTATTCCAAAGGTCATAGCGAGCAATTCCAGTCCGGAGGTGCCAGTTTTTCCGTAGGCGACTGATGTTCACCCCGTAGGTAGCACCCCATACAGGGCTTAGATTATTATTGCGCAGTGCTATCGCTTCAAGGTTATTGATCGGCAAGTATTTTGCCCGGAATTGATTAACACCACTGTACGCAGCTACTGCCCAGTGGGTGTTCTTTATCCTTTTGGCTAAACCCAGCGGCTTATTTGTTACAGCGTTCTCCATCTTTCCTGTAGTAGAATTGCCGAAGGAAAGGGGTAATAATGGCAACTTGGCCAAAAGGGGGACAGCAGTACGAAGTGAGGATACTGCTACCTCATCAGTCCTGTTATTATTTTGTACATCCAACACTAATTCTTCGTTTGTTGATTGTAACGATTGACTTGTTGCTGTTGCTGAATTTAGTTTATCATCATCAGCTGGAATGAGGTCTACTTCTTCATTAAATTCTTTAGCCTCCTTAACTTGTTCTTCAAGGGAGGTTGTGAGTACTAATTGAGGAAGTGCATTTTGAGTATTTTCTTTAATTCCTGTTGAAACTATCACTATTGGTGGAGTCTGTTCTTGCTTACTTTTGCTGCGCTGTAGTATTTCTTGCTCTGTACCTTCGTTTATGCTTACTGTTTCCTGTTTTATGGTCTGATTTCCCGAAAGGGCATCCACCGTAAGTGTTTTTTCTTGTTGCTCAACGAGTGCTGAGTAATTATCTGTCGGAGTTGCCTGCTCAGGGTGTAAACTATTATTATCTATTTCATCGAACGATGTAGATGTTTGATTGGAGAAGGTCTCGGAATCAGCGCTATCTGAGCTACTATACCACCATAGCATTCCCACCAAGGTGAGCAACAGTAGGATGGCCATGCTCCCTTTAGGAGGATAAAAAGACCGTATTGGGGTTTGGGCTTGAGCATCCAAGTCCGCGTGAATATCGGCCCACAGGCCATCCACATCAAAATCATCATTAGGCATCTCCTGATCTCTGAAATTTTCTTGATACTCCTTCTCTAAATCATCCATAACCTTGGGTTTAAAAATGCTACAAATGCGTTATTTTTAATCTATTAATAATTTACCCCTCGATTTCTGTAACCAGCTGCGAGCGCGTGATAGTTTCTTACGCGATAAAGCTTCGCTGATATTCAGAATACTTGTGATTTCCTGATGACTGTAACCATCAACCACAAAGAGGTTAAAGACTTCAAAATACCCTTTCGGCATTTGTTTGAGGATACTCATCAATTTCTTTTTTGATACTTCCAGTCCGGAGTATTCCAACTCCGTGCTGCGGTGGTCATCATTCAGTTCGGAGGTCGATTTCCCAATGACTCTCTCATTGTAATTGATGCTCGTATTGATAACGATTTTTGCTGCCCAACTTTTTAGTGCTCCCTTTCCAGTTTCAAAAGTTTCGAGTCGCTGAAAGATTTTCACGAAACTTTCTTGTAGGACATCTTTGGCGTAAGAGGTATTTTTCAAGTACCGCTGGGCCACGGCTCGCAGGTAAGGAAGCAAGATCAGATACAGCTCCTTCTGAGCTTTCCGATCCTGAGCGATACAGGCTTGTACCAAACTATCCTTAATCTCCATCTAGACGCTAATCATTAAAGGTCAATAAACATGCTACACAAAAGCAAGCCCTTGCTAAATTATAGCTTAGGGGTCGGCGCTGAACTTCGTTATTTATCACTTGCGCAGCTTAGGCTATCCGCGTTCTGCGCGCTTTGTTCAACACCAAAATCTCTAGCCTGAAATCGGGAACTTATTCTTCACCGACCCCTTGGGCTTGCCCTGTGTCCATCTAACTCGACAAACTGAGTTGTTGCTGCATTCTATTAATAATCAATATCATCCTCTGCGACACACCCGTAGCTATCCGTTACCGTTACCGCATAATTACCAGTGCCAGAGGGAACAATGGAGTAGGTTGTTTCTCCTGTAGACCAAGCATAAGCGTAAGGTGCTAATCCGCCAGAGACGGAGGCATAAAGGATATCGGTACTTCCCGTCCCTGTGCTATCTTGAGCTACGCCTACCTGCACCATAAAACTCAGGCAGGGCTCTATGTAAGTATACTCATAACTCGCACTAGTAGTACAGCCATTGGCATCTGTAATATCAACCGTATAAGTGCCATTATCAGACACCTCTATACTATTGGTAGTAGCACCATTCGACCAAGCATACGTGTAGGGAGCGGTTCCTGAAGAAGGATTGGCAAGCAAGATGATCGCTGCTGTTCCATTAGAGTCAACATTGATGGTTGCCGTAAAGAAATCGCAGGGGTCGGGGCCAAAGCTCACTACCTCTGTACAACCTCCCGCATCAGTCACCGTAATGGTATAGTTCTCGTTTAAGTTTCCTGCTATCTCAATAGAACTGGTGGTCTCGCCTGTTGACCATTCGTAGGCATAAGGCGCTGTACCACCCTCTACATCAGCAATCAGGATCAGTGCCAGAGAACTGTCAGGGTCCATTGTAAGTGTTACCGCAAAATCTTCACAGGTTATACTCGGCGTAGGTTCGTCCTCTTCACAAGAAGTAACGACAAACAAACCGAGCATTAAAAAAGTGGCCAACAGGCCATTGATGAAGCGTGTATTATTCATTTCCAAACGTTTATTGAAGCTTGTACCTTTTTTCAGGCCATACTTCGAGGTTTTATAATCGACTTATTCTGCTAGGGTAGACAGGCTTATCAGATCGTGATTTCATCTTCTCTAACACAACCTTGACTGTCCACAACCGTGATACCAAAAGTGCCATTACTAACTGGTCCAATCAATTGGGTAGCGGAACCTTCTGACCAGTTATAGCTATAGGGAGCAAGCCCTCCAGTAGTGCTAACACTGAGATAATTCTGCCCCGAACTGTCATAATGAATGGCCTGTATTGTAAAGAGTACGCACAAATCTGTGGCCGAGTATTCGTAGGTCGTAGCCGTGAAACACCCCTCGCCATCCGTTACGGTCACGCTATAGGTACCATCTATGGTAGGAGTAATCATACTGGTCGTAGCCCCTTGTGACCATAAATAGCTGTAAGGTGAGAGGCCACCTGCTGTAAAGACCACTAGCGTCGCCGAATCCGTCAGGGAAATATTGGCCGTAATTTCACAGATGACCGTGTCGGTAAGGAATTCTTCTTCTGTCGTGCTTAGAAGTTCCACGTTTTCTTTTTCACAAGAATTTACCAGAAGTAACCCTCCTGAAATCAAGCAAAATAACAGCAACCGATTCTTCATAGTATTTGTGTCTTTACCTCTATTACCCGAGAAAAATTAAAACGTGACACTTGGCAAAAAAATAAAATCCCTAAGCGAGTAGTTTTTTTTGAACCACCAAGCGCACTGAAGGGGGGAGATATGATTATCTTGCTTTCATGAATATCATTGAACAAGCTCGCAACTGCACTACTTGTGCTCCTTTACTAAAAGACGGGGTTCGACCGGTTTTTACCGTACACCCAGCTGCTCGGATCAATATCATCGGGCAGGCCCCCGGCCGGAAAGTTCATGAAAGTGGTATTCCTTGGAACGATGCCAGCGGCAAGCGACTCCGCGAATGGCTCGGTGTCGATAACGAGACCTTCTACACCCCTGAATTGTTTGCCATCATGCCAATGGGCTTTTGTTTTCCGGGAACGGGAAAATCCGGCGACCTGCCACCTCGCCCGGAATGCGCGCCTCAATGGCACCAACCCCTCCTACGAATGATGCCCAACATTCAGCTCACCTTACTATTTGGCCTGTATGCCCAGAAAGAATACCTGGGTAAAACCCGCGAGAAAAACCTTACAGAAACCGTCCGCAATTGGCATGCCTATTTACCGGACTTCTTGCCACTCCCCCATCCTTCACCACGCAACACAATTTGGCTGCGTAAACATCCTTGGTTTGAGGAGGATGTGGTACCTGTACTGCGAGAACGGGTGAAGAGAATTTTAGCTTCTTAGCTACCTTTTTGCTATTCGATTGTTAGTAGTTCTGTATAGACGTAAATCAACTTCCAGATGTCCTCTTCCAAAACCCCCATCGTCATTGGTTACCTCATGAAAATCATTGCCTTAGTGGCAGTGATTGCCATTATGTTATTAGCCATTGGGGTAGAGTATTTCGCGATCACTCAGATTGCAAAAAACTTATCGTCAATAATTACGGGCACCTCCAAGGAAGATATTGTGGTGAAAGACGTCCTCAAATCACTCGACATCGTGCTACTCGGCGTCATTTTCTTTACCATGGCAGCCTCCCTTTTTGAGTTGTTTATTCAAAAAATCGATTCCCTTCCTGATTGGCTGAGTATCACCAATCTTGATCAGCTAAAAGCAATGATGATCAAGATGATTATCGTGGTAATGGCCATCTCGTTTACTGGAAAAATCATTACTTGGGACGGCGAAACCGAGATTGCTTACTATGGTGTAGGCCTGGCAGCGGTCATTGCCGCGCTTAGTTATTTTCTACTGGTGAAGCAGGAAGAGAAGTAGAGAGAGTACTCGCACAGGTCGTCATTAAGACCAATCTTTTGGTGCAGGCCCTAAACGATGAACTTCTTAATCCAAATTATCGGATGGTTCTTTTAAATCGGCGACTGTTTCCAAGGTGAGCTCACGCCCTCCATGTAAAATCAATTTTGCCCAAATATCGTGTCCAACGAAGATCGAATCTTTTTCCGCATAAAGGGCGTACGCTATATTGGTGTTGGTATCATCCTTTTCAAAATAATTCATCCTCTCTAACAATGGGATACTCGGCTAATTCTGCCTTTAGCCATTCTTCATGCCGATCATCTTCCTGAGGAATTGGCGCTGGCTCCTGGCATGTTGTGAGCATGGTGCAGACAAGAAGTATGCTTAAATAGAGGGAGCTGTATTGCATCTCGATTACTTGGTTGCTTTGATAATATAACTCCGTGCATTTCAAAAGTCACATTAAAAGGTCCTAATCAAAGAGCAAAGAAGTTGCATGATGCTGGTCAGGGGCCAGCGGGATATGTCCCGACCAAGAAGGTGGGGATAGTTTGGGGACTAACAGAAGCGGTTATGCGAATGCGTAAGGATCGTATGGGGCGCAAGGCAAGGCCTGAAGCTCGGCGGACGGAGGAGCAGGACAAAGGATAGTAACCGCTTCACTCCGTAGGGCCGNNCGGCCCTACGGAGTGAAGCGGTGGATAGCCTGGTGCCGATCCCGCCCCGACTAGAAAAGTCGGGACGGGAGAAGGCATGGCCCCAAATCATCCAAAGCGTAATTCTCATTAATATCTAAGGTTGGCGCTGCCCGAAAAGCACCCCATTCGTATAAATACATTCATGCATTTACAATAAGTATTCCCCAGAAAAAAACTGCGATTTTTTTTCAAATCCTCCAAATAGTTAAAACGCTTTAAATGAATCGCTTATCTAACTAAGATGGAAAATAACCACGAAGTAGCGGCGCAGCCAAATCGCTCTTTATTTTCGTGCTGTTCCTGAAAACCTCCCCTCCCGTAAAGTTTTTTTGAGGAAAAACAGAGGTCGATAAAATATTTTAACTAAAAAAATAGTTAATCAACTAAACCTTTTTACTTAAGTTTGCATCTATAGTTATAGATAATCGAAAAAACACGGCTTACAATGAAGAAATTAACCAAAGCAGAGGAAGAGATTATGCAGGTCTTGTGGGACCTGGGTGAAGGTGCTGTCGGTGACATCCGCAACAAGCTCGCCGAAAAAGCGGGCGGTAAGATGCCGGCACACAGTACCATTTCGACGATGATGAAAATCCTGAGTGAGAAAGGTTTTGTGGTCTACAAGTCTTACGGACGCACCTTTGTCTACCGTGCCAAACTGAGCAAAGACGACTATAGCCAGCAAAGTCTACACACCCTAATGAAGGACTATTTTGGTGGTTCTGCCAATCGATTGGTTTCTTTTTTGGTAAAAGGGAAAGACCTCAGCGTGGATGAACTCAATGACCTGGTTGAACGGTTAGAGGATCCTAAAAACAAGTAATTATGAATACTTATCTCATTGAACTCAGCCTCTACTGGCTGGCTTTTTGGGGCTTGTATGCCTTATTGCTGAGACAGGAGAAATTCTTCCGACTCAACCGCCTATACCTTTTGGGGACCTTTGTGTTAGGCTTAGTGCTGCCCCTTATAAAATGGTCGACACTATGGGCAGCTCCCGAATGGTTGGGAATGCCAGTGATGTGGTTACAAACCGTGACGGTAGCTCCCGAAAACACCAATATTATCAGTGCTTCTCCGGTAACAAATTGGTCGTGGACGAGTTTCTTTTGGCGAGTTTATCTCTTGGGGACCTTGTTTGCCGCTGTCCGCTTTCTCTTTGGCCTCACAAAGCTCTTTCGATACTACCGTACAGGCCACAAACGCTGGGAAGGCGGCATCTGTTGGATCGAAAACGAGCAAGCTCACGCGCCTTTTTCCTGGCTGCACTTCCTTTTTTGGAGCAATCAAACCAATACTACCGAAGCCGAACGAGCAGCCATAGTTGCCCACGAGAAAGCTCACATTCAGCAAAAACACAGTTGGGATATCCTACTCCTTGAAGTCGTTGGCATCTTTTGCTGGTGGCATCCGCTGTGGTATGCTTACCGCCATGAACTAGAGAATATTCACGAATACCTGGCAGACGAAACGGTCTTGCAAGCTACGCCCACCCGCGAGTACGGCAAGCTGCTGCTTCGTCAATGTTTACAGCAACCCGACCTGCCACTTGTGCAGACTTTTCATACTTCACAACTTAAAAAACGTATTATTATGATGACGAAATCACCTTCTTCTACCCTTGCATTGGGTAAGTATCTGTTGTTCCTTCCCCTCACCTTGATGCTCTTGATGGCTTGCGAAGATGCCGAAGCGCAAGAGGAAATGGACAAAGTGGTAAACGATCTCTCAGACGAAGCAAAATTCTTCGAACGAATTGATACTGTTATCACTTTCGATCCCGCTACCCTTACCGAAGATATGGCTATTGTAAAAACTAAAATTTACGAAAAAGTAGATCAGATGCCCGTTTTCGGTAAATGCGAAGGCTATACTGGGCGAGAGCTGAAGGACTGCTCTAGTAAGAATTTGCTCACTTTCATTTTTGAACATCTTAAATATCCCAAGGAGGCTATTGAAGCAAATCAAGAAGGGCTGGCTGTGACAAAATTTGTAGTAGACACCCAAGGCCGCGTAACTGATGTTCAACTTGTTACGGAAAAGACCACCGAACACGCCGCGCTGAACGAAGCGGCACTAGCTACCGTCCGACAATTACCTGATTTTACCCCTGGTCAACATAACGGAAAACCAGTGAGTGTACAAATAGTACTGCCCATCAAATTCAAATTTTGATCGTTTTAGAAATTGTTTGTAAATTTTCCAACATCAGCTTTTTTAATCGAAGTTGGGAATTAATTCCTAATCGTTCACTATCCCTCTACCCTTTACCTTGAGGGCGCGAAGCAGCCCGCATCTTCTCTACGGACTTTTGCCGAAAGTCCAGACTTATATTTAAATGAAATCACCTGACTAAGTTTTTAACGGAATAGATATGAACGAATCTATTCCGTTTTTTTATTTTTGATAATTAAATCTCTAACTTAAAAACAACATCATGAAACAATTATTCGCGCTCTTGCTTATTCTCTCCTCTTTCACCTTGACCGCTCAGAATTTTGCAGAGTTTATCCGTATTGGTGATCAACAATACAGCGAAGGTAACTTTGAAGCCTCGGCACAATCTTACGAACAGGCATTCGCCCTGGAGGAAGGTAATGCTTCGCAATATTACAACGCCGCCTGCTCCTGGGCACTGGCTGGTAACACCGACAAAGCCACCGTCAATCTGATCATTTCGGTAGACAAGGGCTGGATCAATCTAGCCCATCTGGAACGCGACACTGATCTGGAAAGCCTCCATGATCTACCCACTTGGGCGCCCATTCTCGCAACGGTAGCGGAAAAGAAAGCCGAATTCGAGAAAGATTTCGATTTCCCGCTCAAAGATCAACTGGAAGAAATTTCTATGAAAGACCAGACACTTCGTGGTATCTATGAAGAAATCACCAAGAAATATGGTTTCGATTCTCCTGAAAAGGAATATTTCAATACGCTCTGGGCCCAGGAAGACAGCCTCTTGTTGCTAGAGTGCATCGACATCATCGAAGAGCATGGCTGGGTAGGCCGAAGCAAGGTGGGCCGCAAAGCAAATACTGCTCTATTTTTGGTAATCCAGCATGCCCCACTAGAAGCGCAGGAGAAGTACATCTCACTTTTGCAAGCCTCCGTAGAAGCAGGCGAGTCGAGTGGTTCCCATTTGGCTTTGATGCAGGATCGCATCCTGATGCGCAAAGATCAACCCCAGATTTATGGTTCACAGGTGAGCTACAACCCAGAAACCGGTGAAGGCAGTGTGTTCGAAATCCAAGACCCCGAATACGTCAACCAGCGCCGCAAATCCATTGGTTTGGGGCCCATTGAGGATTACCTAAAAAACTGGGACATTGAGTGGACGGTGCCGCAGAAGGAGAAGTAGTGCCTGTTTTAGCAAAGAAAATTTGAACCATATAAGGAAATAGAAGGTCATATAAGTACCATCGCTCAATTGGACGCCAATCGAGCAAAATATAGTATTTTTACAAACACACATTTTTACACCAATAACACAACCATATTCAATGACTACTGATGATAACCTAAACATCCCAGCAGGATGGGTAGGAGGCTTCGCTGCCTCAGAGCCTGAGTTTGCCTATCCTGATCCTGACCTTTCATGTTTGGAGATTTGCGACAACCTCGACAATATTGATCTCCTCCAACGCCAGCAAAAAGTGATATGGCCCGAGTTTAGTTGGGCTACCAGGCAAGACAAACCCGACGAAAAGCGGTGTTACCAAATGTTTGCGCCCGATATTTCCAGAATCGGCTACACCGATACGGGGAAAGTATACTCCATTATTTGCCCACAGCAGGGTATGACGTCTCCTTCACTAGGCTCCATGAATGTAGAAGTCACCGTTACAGGGCAACGCGGCTGGGTAGACGAAACCAGTAGAACCTTAGCAGCCGACATGTCCGTTGAAGGAAAAATTTGGTTTAGCCCAAGCGCCATGCAAAAACCCAAGGTAAAAAAGCTCTGGGATCGGTTTGCCAATAGCAAGCTGCCTTTTCCATCCGATAAAGCCAATGCCATAAGGGTGAGAACTCACCTTCCGGGTGACCGGAACCAAGTGCTGTTTCCGTTAAAAACCGGCGAAAGTGATTCTTTTCCCATTCCCGATTTTGCCCGACACCCCGAAGCCTGGACGGTAGGTAACCTCAGTGTACAGATTGGTGAGATTTTCCCCACCGGGAACATTATTGTCGACAAATTCAATCAACTGATCCTGGGAATTTTCAACACCGGAGCCGGAAACATGCTCAAGTTTGGTAATATTCTCACATGGAATGTATGGTTCACCCCACCCGAACTGGTCGACACCCAAGAGTGGAGAGATCACGCCGAGGTTTGGAGAACCTCCATCAATGCCGATCACGGCAGCCCTGAAGGAGAGGGCTCCAGCGCACGATATTATGACGGTACCGTCTTCAATGCTGCCACTGATTTATTCAACAGAATCCGTGGAAGAGGCCTTGATGAAGAGTTCGTCAGCGACGAAGAAATGCTGGAACAAGAAGAACTTGCTGAAATTGATAACTTCTTAAACGAAAATGAGATTTAGATTTTATGAAAAATTTATTCGCGCTCTCTCTGTTTTTACTACTGATTAGTACTTGTCGTAATGAAGATGATGATGTTCCTAGTTGCCCGGGGGAGCACCCCTCGTTTGAAGTGAGCTATACTATACCCACTTCGGAGAATAATCATATCGACCGTACTGATTGGACTTTTGTTAGCGATGCTAATGGAACTGTTCTCAAAGATTACCGTGCTGACTGGGGAACGACCAAGCGCATGATTCTTACCGATCATTGCACCGAAGACTTGGATTTTTCCATCGTTTATGCCCGCGATGGATATGGTTTTGAAGGTCTTGAAACAATCGTTGAAATAAACACCCTTACTTCCGTAGAAACGGGTAAGGACTTTTCCACACCGAATAAACATGGTAGTAATCGAACATACTCTCCTCCGGGCCTTCGAATTATTATCAATAATACCCCTGAAGATTTAGAGGAAATTAGCTTTGTCCGTAACAGTCTAAATGCAACTCCTGTATCACTGGATCACGACAACCATATCGGCTACATAAGCATATCGGGAAGTATTCCCAATCAAAAACCCATTTTTGTCACAACCAAACGGAGCAGTGAAACGATACAGAGAGGGTTTATTATGCCTCCACCTCCCTATTTCTATAACAACGAGTTGACCTTAGACTACCAGGACTTCACCGTTATTAGTGAGCCCCAAACCGTCCGCTTTCCTTATCTCGAAAACTGGAGATATGAATTGTATGGTACATACGAAGAAGCCCCAATCAAGGATTTATACATTAGTCACGGTTTAATCAATGAGGATAGTACCCAACCAGCAGATGAGGTAACATTGATGGTTCCCAATGATTCAACGACGACTCCCATCATCTTCAAAGCCTTCACTTCGTATGGAAACGGGGTTGGCATGAGTACTACGACGCTACCTGAGCAAATTGAACTAGCGCCTTCCGGCCTTGATGGCAACCTTAATAGTCGGAGTTGCGATTTTTTCAATACAGAGGGTCTAGACTTGGTCGTTGCAAGCTGGTATTACTTTACCATCAATTACGAAGGGCGTAAATATCGCTGTACTTGGAATGTATACCTGGACCCAACGGCTACCTCATCATATACCCTACCTGAATTACCTGTAGCCCTTCTTGAGCGCTTACCTTTCCTTAGTGAACTTGATAATCCAACGGGGCTCCACTTGTGTGGCACGCAATTTTCAGGTCCTTCTACTTACCGCGAAGTGTCTCCTCAATATTTTTACAACGAAAGTGATCGCTTCTGGCAAGAAAGAATCGGTTATCAACGAGAATGTGTGAACATCGAATAAAAATAAGCTGGGTAAGTACGCTGCTCCTTATTATACTCTCAATGCATCTTTTAGAATTGATTAACAGTAACTTGAGCTTCAGTGCGAAGCTCAAGTTACTGTTCTCGAATAGAAAACACTCGTTACTCCACCACCACTGCTTTGGTCAATTGTCCTTCTCTGCTGATGTACTGCACATAGTACAACCCTGCTGGCAGAGAAGAGGTGGCTACTTCCAAGCGGTTTTGTGTGCATGAGAGCCACTGTTTTACCACTTGCCCCTGGGCATTGTGTAAGCGTACAGTGGCGCTGGCGGTGTTGTCTCGCTGGATGATTAGGTAATCCGTGGCGGGGTTGGGATAAAGCTGCAATGCGCTAGCTGGTAGCAGCCCTTCCCGCGTGCTTACCGAACCTCCTACCAGTCCGGCGCGCTCGTTATCCAGTACGCTCCGCATGATTTCTATTTGCCCGAAGGTGAAACTATTCTGGCAATCTTCCTGCGCATAATCCATGAAATTCTCCCACATATCGGGCAAGTCGCCGCTGCCTTCTTCGCAGGTATTATTGGTAGGGTCACAACTGAATTGGCTGTTCAAACCTTGGTTGGGCGTATCTTCTACGCCATCATCTGCACTACAATCCGGGATACCAAAAATTGAAAGGAGGCCATCGCCCCAAATATGGCGTAGGCCCAGGTAGTGCCCAACTTCGTGGGTGATGGTACGGCCACGTACTGGGACGGTTATATCTTCTAAGCCAAACAAGCCACTGGTGGTAAAGGTGCCGGTACGCCGAAAAACTTCGTAATGAATGACGACTCCATCCAACGCTGGACTCGGTGCAGAAGCATCTTCTGGCCAATGGCTCAGGTCTGCTGGTGGGTAGGCATAACCCAAGAGTGCCCCCCCTTCGATGTTGCACACCCAAATGTTGAGGTGATGCTCAGGGTCCCAGGCATCGGAGCCGCCGGTAACCGTCGTTTTTACATTGTCAGGCAAGGTGCCTCCCAATATATCCAGCTCAAAAGTAGCCGTAGTAGAAACGCGCTCTACTCCCGCCAATTCAAACTGAATAAAAGGATCATCCACTACAGGTAGGAAATCTTCGCGCACCTGTCCAGCATCAGCATTCAGACGGCGATAATCTTCATTAAGCACATCCAAGACCGCCTCAATGAGGCTATCAGGCAAATTTTGTTCTTCATTTTGGTATACCAAATGCACCACCACCGGAATAGTAACCAGCGTAAAGTCGCGGGCCTGCCCCTGGCCACGAACCCGATCATACACCTGCCGAGTAGCGGCTTCAAAGCCGGGGTGAGTAGCCTCTAAATGATTGAGGTAATGCGCTGCGGCACAAGGTTCCTGAATTTGTGCGCTAGCGATTTGCACACTGCTCAGCACTAATGATAAGCCTAAGAAAAATCTCCACATAAAATGATTGGTTTAAACAAGGTGAAATTATGGCTGACTCAGTAACCTCACTGAGTAACCGGCAAAAGTGCATTCCTCCTTTCTGGGCAATGGAAATAAATAGACGTTGCAACTCAAAGGTAAAAAGAAGTTTAGAAAAACAGTAATAAGCACAGCCAGCTGCCCGAATTCTTAAAAAAGCGCCTTTTGAAAATAGCAATCTCCTCTCATCGTTCTAAAAAAAAGCCAAATCATGCTCCATAGACTCGCTACTCTCTTTTTATGCTTGTTTGCGCCCTTATTCCTTTGGGGGCAGGACAGGAATTACCCGCCACGCCACGAGATAGGCTTTGACCTTTTGCCGATTATCGTCACTGGCAGTACCAATAACAATGTAGGATTGGGTATGGAACTATTCTTTACACAACAAGTGAAAGAGGGGAAATTACGTCTACGCTATCTTACCAACCGGCGGGGAGCCAACTACCGAGACAATGGGATTTTGCGCCGCTATGAGAAGATGCTTTCCAACAACTCCCTACGCACGGTAGAAAATCGCTACTGGCAGCGCCAAAACCACGGTCTACGGCTTGGGTACGAGCAAGTATTCCGCACCAAAGTGATAGAATACTATTGGAGTTTCGACCTGTTTGGCCAGTACAATCGTGCCCAAATTGCCTCGCTGGCATTACTAGACAACCCGAATTTACCCGACAGCGAACCGGAAGAAGAATTCAGTGCCGTCAACGACTTCAACAGCTATGAATTTGGCATCATCCCTACCTTGGGCTTAGGCTTTTACATTGATGAAAAAATTCAGATCAGGGTAGAAATCGGTCCTAAACTCAGTATCCTTCACGAAGACCTACCGCTGCTGGACGAGAACAATGAACTTTTTTACAACAGCTATACCATCAGCAGTTCGGAGCTGTTTCTTCTGAATGATATTTTGATAACTTATAAGTTTTAGTTGGGCTTTATAAAAATGAATTGAACCATATAAGTGATTATAAGGTCATAGAAGGGATTTTTTCTAAAACAGCTTAAATCATTCAAAAAACCTAATATTTCAAAAACTTAACGGTTTTAATCACTTCTCCCCTTTTGCCCATTAGCTGCACCCAATAGACGCCAGCCGGCAAACCATTCATATCATAATACTGATTGGGTGTTACCTTAAATTGCCGCACTTGCTGACCCAACACATCATAAACCTGGAGTTGTTGAATTGCTTGTGTTTCCGTTAACTGAAAGAAATCAGCCGATGGGTTGGGGTATATTTTAAAAACTTCATCGTCAATTTCGGAGGTACTGGTAATACAGTTAACATCTCCTGTTACTGTAAAATGATAGGTTACCAGCAAAGTATCTGCGGCGTCATTAAGGTTGGTGATTTTCAGTACGACCTCTGCTTCTCCGGCGGTAAGACCATCTCCTTGTGGATCAACAAAGGTCAAAACATCGATATGCTCCGTACGATTGGGGAGTAAATTGAATTCCAATGAATTAACTGTTGGTATAGCTTGAATCCAAACCCCAAAAACAGACGTCACCCAGCAGTCGGGTTTATCATTGACGATGCGATCCCATTTCATGTAGAGCGTATCCGCAGTATTGTTGGTGATGAATGATTCCGCAATAAGTCCGCCCGGAAAACTGAGTGTCTCAAGGCCTGCTTCAACCGCAACAGGGTTTGGGCTCAGCGTGAAACTCTGAGATTGCGCAAGCGTCTGGAAGACTAGCATTGGAGCAAGAAGGAGGTATTTGAGCATGGCTTGGGTGTCGTTTTATGGAAGGCACTACTCAAAAGTACGAATTTTGATTTATAGCGTACTGGGCTTATTCCTGGGTAAAAAGAATAGTGGTAACACAGATTTAGCTAACCTCAAGCTCACCAAATGTCGCGTAATTATTTCATTTCTATTGCCGTATGATGCTCTCGGGTATAACCTTTTATTCTTGACCTTCCACATTCATAATTCTTGCGCTCCTTTCGGAATCTATTAATGAACAGTGCAAAGCTCTTAATTCCATCTTGCAAAATACTCCTTCAACATCTCCTTTTAGTCGACCACACAATAGGCAAAAAACACTTTTAGGCTTCCTCTTACATTTGTGCTATCAGCGATAAAAGTAGCAGTAGTCGTACTTTTATATTGAGATAATAGCAAGCAGGATTGCTATCTATATACAGTATTACGATGAATGGCAAGTGAGGTGCATAACCCCACTTACCATTTTATACTTTTCCGTTATTTGAAATATTATTTCTTGGAGTATAGACCTATTGTATTGCCGTCTAAATCCAGAAACAAAGAAATATAACCAAATTCTCCTATCGGCATTTTAGGCCTAATTATTTTGCCTCCTGCTTTTTCTACTCTTACCTCTTCAGTAACACAATCTGCTGAGGCAAAATATATTACAGTATTATTTCCATTAGCACTTATATCACTTTTTTCAACTAAAGCACCTGTCGCATTAGGCCCTTGTTCATCAAATGGGAAAGTGGATTGTTTTCCCCACTCAGCTGGTAAATCAGTCAGCTTTATATCGAATACTGATTCATAAAATCCTTTTGACTCATTTAAGTTTGAAACATTAATATCAAACCAACATACTGGATTTAAACTTTTCATTTTTACTTACTTTAGGTTCTTATTGTAATATCACAACGCAAAGATGCGATGAGTCTAAAACCCAAAATTGTAAAAATGGGACAACCTCAATTCTCTTTATCAAAAATCAAAGACATCTTTAGGTGATCTCCGTAAAACTCTTTAGGAGAGAACCCTGTAAATTCTCTAAAATCTTTGATAAAGTGTGATTGGTCGTAGTATTCATTTTCGTATGCTAAATCAGTAAGTTTTAAAGTCTTTTCTGTTAGTAATTTTTTAAGAGCACTCTGTAATCTTATAGTTTTTGAAAGCTGTTTAGGGCTTAAACCTATCGCTGAGGAAAACTTACGAACCAATTGTCTTCGATGGATATGATTTTCCTTGGAAATATCGGCAACTGAAATCTGTCCATCTGCCGTTAAAATCGTATCGACTATAGATTTTACAATCTTATCAATTGTTTTCATATCAGTCAGACGGTCGAGCAAGAATTTTTCGACAATACTAATTCTTTCTGTCGTTGTATTAGCGCTAAGAATATTTTCCTCTAATGCTTGTCCGTTTTTTCCATACAACTGCTTTAACGGAATGGGCGTGTTTTCCATTTCTTTTAAAGGTATCGTCGCAAATGGCAAAAATCCATTAGGGTGAAATCGAACTACAAAAGTCCCTGTATCCCCAGCGGGCTCAACTATGTAAGGTCTAGTTAGCTGCCCTATTAAAAAGCACCTTGGTTGCAAAAAACTATCTCCATTTTCGGGATGATGCCAGTATAAATCTCCATAATGAAAAATCAACTTCATTGTGCCGTCAGGAATGATGGTATTCATTTGTGGGGTCTCCTCTCTTGGAAAATCCAATGTCCAATAACATTTGACAAAATCTTTTAATTCTTGGTTAGGTTCAAATATTTTCCCATTCATGAATATTACCTTTTATCGCTTTGTTTTTTCTGGTGACGCATAACTCAAGTCGAGTATTTACGGCGAGGCGTACCTGCGGTGATCGCCCTTTCAGTCCTCAGAGTTCAACGCAGCAAGGCGAACTCCGAGGAACTTACGACCAGCAAAAAAGAGCACCTCAGATTCCGCCAATCTACTCGATTTTCAGGACAATACGGTTCTATTTTTTGATTTTAAATACTCGTACTTTTCCGGCTACTATGTAGGCACGCAGCGAAGCATAGACGTAGAAGCAACGCTTTTGTCTGAAATGGACATCATTCCCAAAACAGAGAATAAACTTAGAGAACCTCAATACGCTAGAAGGATTAAGTCCCTTAATAGCAAATTGCCAAAGCCGCCCCCCTTAATTCATCTTATATTTCTCTCTATACTCCGATGGACTTACACCTTCCTTCTTTTTGAATAATCTTGAAAAATATTGTGGATATTCAAATCCTAGTTCATACGCTACTTCAGAAATACTTTTATCCGGTTTCAATAAAATATTCTTGGCTTCATCAATCAAGTATAATTGTAAGTGTTCTGTTGTTGTTTTTCCTGTTTCTTTTTTTAGTGTGTCACTAAGGTAGCGTTGCGAAACCGACATCTTATCGGCTAATTGCTCTATACTTGGAATACCCTTTTCTTGCAGTTGCCCCGACTCAAAATATGCTTCTAATTGCTGGTTGAATTGCGCTAACAAGTCATTCGACAGTTCTTTTCGATTTAAAAACTGTCTTTCATAAAAACGGTTGGCATATTTTAAAAGGGTACTTAATTGAGAGATGATGATGTCTTTGCTAAACTCATCTTGGTTGTTGTGATATTCTATTTCAATATTCTCTACGATGGATTCTATCTGCTTTTCTTCTCTTGGAGAAAGGTGCAAAGCTTCATTTGCGGAGTAGGAAAAGAACCCATATTTCTTAATCTGCTGCGCTAATTCAGTTCCTTTGAGGAAATCTTCATGGAAGTTTATCGAAAAGCCTTTTTGCTCAAAAACTACGCTACTATCCCATTGCAAAACTTGTCTTGGGGCGATGAAAATCAAGGCGCCATTCGTAAAATCATATTTTGTTCGTCCGTAGTTTAAGTCGCCTTTTACAACCTTCTTCAAGCTAATAGAATAGCAGTCGTTGGTGATGGGAGGCGAACTCTCTTTTGGGCACGGCAAAAAACCATCGTCTATCGCAGAAAACACGCTCAACATAGGGTGCTCCGGGCGCGGAAGCTCCAGGTAATCGATGTAAGCCGATAATGTTTTGAAATGTTGCATGTTGAATCACTTATTTTTTCAAGGTTGATTCTACCGACATTAACTGTTGATTATAATCGTCAATCCTGGCATGAGCAGTACCGTCAATCAACAGGATAACGACCAGCATAGCAATAGTTGTAATCATACTTGCCCGCCAAACAGGTTTGTCAACGAATACGATGACAAGCGCACAGACCGCGATAATTAAAGGGATGGCCTTAAAAACAACGGTTTGATATTCCTTTAGGGTAGCTTCCGCACGTACCAATTCTAATTCTACAAAAGCTAATTTATCACTATTATAGGCAGTTTCAAACTGTGTAACTCTTGCTTTATTGGTAAAGAACAATCCCAGTCCTATTATCAACAGTAAAGATCCTGCTACCAAGGTAGGAATGATGTATGCTTTTGCCATGTCGGTTTTCCCCAATTGCCAAAACCCTATACTTGCCAATACAAATAGAAATCCGAAAAGAATAAAAAACTGCGTTGAAAAAACTTCCGCTTTTGCCCAATCGGTGGCTGTTTTTAGTATATCCATATCTTTATGTTTTAGTCTTTCTTTTCTGATTTAGACATTCCACTCCATACCGGTTGCCTGCTCTGATACCTCCCAAAGCTTTTGCATTACCGCTTTATCTTTTGCATGCGGTTCTAATTTATGTTCTCCAACGGGACCAGTCCAATTATTTCGTCCTGTTGGGCCATAAAAACCAGTTTGATCAAGATTTGGTTCTGTAGCACACATCAACATTGGGTACGCACCTTTTTCAGCCGATTGCACCATTGGCGTCAGCTTCATGATTTGCCACACGAACCTCGTCAATAAACTACCGCTGGTTTTGATGAGAGAAGTAGCCGAAGCACCTGGGTGACAAGCATAAGCTTTGACATCGGTTTTGCCTGCTTTTTTCAGTCGGTCTTGTAGTTCATAGACCGTCATAATTTGTGCCAATTTGCTTTGGCTATATACATCATTAGCACCATAATTTTCATCCCAGTTCATATCGTCAAACTGTATGGTTTTAATACCTAAATTATACCCCATACTTCCTACCGTCACAATACGCCCTTTCGATTCTTCAATTCGTGGGTAAAGCAGTGCTTGCAGTAAAAAGTTACCATAGTGGTTAACCCCCATTTGACTTTCAAAACCATCGACAGTCATTACTTGCGTGGGCACTTGGGCAATGGCTGCGTTAAGTATCAATGCATCTATTTGAGGAATTGTGTCAAGCACTTCTGCTGCAGCTTTTTTCACAGAAGCTAATTCTGCGAGGTCCATACTTATATTAGATACATCTATATTATTGCCAAGTTCTTGTTTCAAAATTGCGATGGTATCTGCTGCTTTGTTCGTATTACGATTAAGCATCACCACCTTTGCCCCCTTGGATAACAGTATTTTTGCTGCTTCAAACCCTGTGCCGCTCGTGGTACCTGTGATAAGGTATATTTTACCACTTAAGCTTCCTAATCTTTCAGGAGTCCACCCTTGTTTGCCAAATTCTTTCGTATTCATCTTTAATTATTTCTAGCTATTGAAAAGAATATCACAAAGGTAGGCGTGAAGTTATCTTAACGTCTTATACTAAATTTCGAATCTTGTATATTTTTTTGGAGTTTAATTGATACTAATGATTGGCTACGCACCAGCCCGAAGGAAGCCAAAGAACCGAAGGATACCCTACGTTTTTATCTTTAAACCTTAATTGTTAGGAAAAACTACTGACACACTTTATGCAATATTGAGGTGCTCCGGGCTAGGAACGAGCATTGTCGCACTAGCTAAGTTAGCGGAAATTCTTATCTATACCTCCATTGTAGATCTTCCAGTATTGCAAAGACCACTAAGTTGCCAATCAAATCCCATCTAAAGTGTACTGTCTTTTAAAAATGATAGACTCTAACTTTCACCTCATGAAGTATCAATCATCATCGTAGTACCATCTTCCATTCCTTCCATACACTTTATACGTAATATTAAATGTTCTAAACTTAACTATGAAGTCATCATCATTTATGTATTCGTATTGTATTCTGGAATTAAATCTGTGCTTTAAATCTAGATCTTCAAACTCTTTGCCTTCGATATTTTCTGGGTATTTATTATTTACAACTCTATACTCCTCAAGTCTTTTTACTAGCAATTCTCCTTTCCGTTCACCCGATTTTTCAATCTGATGTTTAGCAATTCTTTGTGAGGAGTAGCTTACCCAAAATATTGAAAAAACAACCAGTAACACTTTTGCTCTTTGCTTCCTACCTTTTTTATAATTTACAAATGCAATAATTGGTAGGGCGACACTAATTATAATCAATACTATATTAATCAGCCATCCGATAAACCACATCAATGTCGTAAGTCCAAAAATCATATTGAATACTACAAAACACGAGAGATACAGTACCAATATGTTACGTTTTTGTTTATTCATTTTGGAAGTAATGGATATTATTCCATGATATCATAAGTACAGAAAGCAACTCTTGAATTCTACAGATTTCCGCTAACTCACCTCACCGGATACTCCACATAATTCCTCGGCGTTTCCCACAGGCGGATGGTCAGTTCGTAGCGGTCTTCCAGCCGGGCACGTATTATTTGCCAGATCACATAGCAGATGTTTTCTGCCGTCGGATTGAGATTGCGAAATTCTTCCGTATCCAGGTTGAGGTTTTTGTGATCAAAGCGCTGCTCTACTTCTTCGTAGATGATGTCTTTTAGAATCTTCAGGTCGATCAGATAGCCGGTTTCGGGGTCTACTTCTCCTACCACTTTTACTTCCAGTTCGTAATTATGCCCGTGGTAATTGGGGTTATTGCATACTCCGAAAACCTCCTGGTTTTTTTCTTCCGACCAAGAAGGGTTGTGCAAGCGGTGAGCAGCGTTGAAATGAGCCCGGCGAAAAGCGGCGATTCGCATAGTTTATTCTGGTTTGATAACTTTCAAATATTCCAACAAGAAAACGCTTTTTAAGTTCTTGGCTGCTTTTTTGGCAATTGTCAAAGGAAGCATTAAATTTGGTGTTATTATTTAACCAAGAAAAGTATCTAATCGTTGTTTTCGGGCAGGAGGTTGCCGTTTTTATCTCCATATCCGTTTTCAATATTTGCTACTTTCAATATATCCTGTACATTTCCGCTGGCCAGTCGTTTCGGCCAAGTTGAAAACTTCGGGAAAACGATTTGACTTATCATCGGCTCAAGCCCTTGTTATAAATATCACCCTCACCGGTGAGTCCATTTTGCAAAAAGAAACAGCCTTGATGGCTAATGCTATCACTTCACAAAGGCACTTTCTTCTTGATCGTTTTCTTTCCGGCCCGGTTCTGCGGCAGGGATGTACAGTCTAGAATAAAAGGGTATGCTATTCGATGACGTCATCGGGCAAGAACAGCCGAAGTCCCTCTTTCGGCAGATGATCCGTTCGGACAGGATGCCGCACGCTCTTTTATTATTGGCTGCTACAGGCAGCGGTGGTTTACCGCTGGCACTGGCCCTCGCCCAGTATTTGCTCTGTGAGAAAAACGAGGAACAGGAAGAATCCTGTGGCGTATGTAGCCACTGCCGAAAAGCCACGAAGTACGTTCACCCCGACCTCCACTTCTCTTTCCCTACCATTGGTACCAAAGCCCTCTCCGATCACTTCCTGCCCCAATGGCGCGAAGCACTCTTCGCCAATCCTTATCTGGAAATCAACGATTGGCTCCAGCATATCGGTGCCGAAAACAAGCAGGGTAACATCAATAAAGACGAGTGTCTCAACATCATTCGTAAACTTAGTCTCAAGAGCTTTGAAAGTCCACGTAAAGTGGTCATTCTCTGGTTACCGGAATACCTGGGCAACGAAGGTAACCGTCTTCTAAAAATCATCGAAGAGCCCCCCGAACAAACGGTCTTCATTCTGGTCGCCGAAAATCAGGAGTTGATTCTGAACACCATCCTTTCGCGTTGCCAGTTGGTAAAAATCAACCCGCTTTCCGACGAAGATATTACAGCAGCATTAAGCCAACAGAAAGGAATACCCAACGAAGATGCTATGGCCATTGCGCAGCTTGCCAGTGGTAATTTCAATGACGCCCTGAAAGCTGCACAGCACGAAGAAAGCGACCAAGCAGTGCGTTTTCTAGACTGGATGCGGCGCTGCTACAAAGGGCTGCCCAAAGAAATGGTCGAATGGGCCAACGATTTTGCCGGACAAGGACGAGAGAATCAAAAACACTTTTTACAGTATGCCTTACACTTCTGGCGAGAATTTCTCGTTTTGAAGACCAGAGGCGAAGAAGTCGTGCGGCTTCGGGAGCGAGAAAAACAAACGGCTATCGGAATGGCCAAAGTGATACAACTCCCCCAATTGGAAGCCATTATACAATTACTGGATGATTGTATGTTTTATGTGGAGCGCAATGCGCACCCAAAGCTTTTGTTTCTGGATGCCAGCATCCAGATTAATCACATTATTAAACACTGGTCGGCCTACCAAGAGCAACAGAAAGCCCGCCTGGCAAAAGGCCTGGCTTAGAGAAACTCTTATGTAGCTGGTTTGTTTCTTAGAAAACAACCACCCGACTTAGAATATATAACAGCATGGGATGTACAGGATGTAGTGTAGGTATAGAAAACGGGACGCCAAGTGGCTGTGGTAGCAAAGGAAATTGCGACACCGGCGGCTGTAACCGTATGAATACCTTTGATTGGCTGACTCAAATGGACATATCCGACGTTGACCAGTTTGGCACCGTCGAGGTGAGCTTCAAAAATGGTTCCCGGAAAAGCTTCTTTCACCTCCCTCCTCACCTGCATTTGCATACAGGTGACATGGTGGTGGTCGAATCCAAAAACGGCTATGATATCGGGCGCATAAGCCTCTCTGGAGAGCTTGTTCGCTTGCAGATGAAGAAAAAGAAAATCAAAGAAGACAGTGTGATTCCCGCTGTTATCCGCCAAGCCAACGAAAGAGACCTGGAACGCTTGGAAGAAGCTCGGCGACAAGAAAAGCCATCCCTGATCCAAGCCCGGGCTATTTCGCGTTCGCTAGGCCTTGACATGAAGATCGGTGACGTTGAATTTCAGGGTGACAAACGCAAAGCCACCTTTTTCTACACCGCCAACGGGCGCGTAGATTTCCGCGAACTGATTCGGCATTTTGCCCGCGAGTTTAGGGTCAAGATTGAGATGCGCCAAATTGGTGCCCGTCAGGAATCCGCGCGTATCGGTGGCTTAGGGTCTTGTGGCCGTGAATTGTGTTGCTCAACCTGGTTGACCGATTTCAAATCAGTATCTACAGCGGCGGCACGCTACCAAAATCTGGCTATCAATCAGGCCAAACTTTCAGGCCAATGTGGTCGACTAAAGTGTTGCTTGAATTACGAGCTAGACACTTATATGGAGGCCGTTCAAGCGTTTCCCAAAAAAGCAGATAAGCTGCAAACTGAATCGGGTGCAGCCGTACTGGTGAAAACCGATATTTTCAAGCAGTTGATGTTCTACGCCTACACCGAAGGCCGTAACCGAGGCAAACTGTACGCCCTGAAAATCGAGCAGGTCGCAGAAATACAAGCATTGAATAAAAAAGGTGAAAAACCTATCGATCTCGGACTTTTGGCAATGGCCGCTATTGACGAAGAAGATCAGGAACCAGACTACGAAGATGTAACCGGCTTCATTGAACTTCCTCCTGAACAGCGAAAGAAAAAATCGCGTAACAAGCGCCGTAAGCCTTCTAACAGGAGTAATAAACCCGACGATAGATCTCGCAGAGAAGATCCTAAGAAAAAACCTGACGAAAGACCTCGCAGAGACCGCCCTAAGAAAAAAGAGGAAGGTCCTAAAAAGGAAAAGCCACAAGTTAAAGGCGAAGAAAAATCAGGTGACCAGCCTAACCAAAAACGGAGACGAAATAATCGTCGCCGAAGTAAAAACCGCAAACCTGACAACAGAAATAACAATAACCAACAAGGAAATAACCCCACCAAAGACAATTAAGTATGAAATATGATCTTACGATAATCGGTTCCGGCCCTGGCGGGTATGTTGCGGCCATTAGAGCATCACAACTGGGGCTTAAGACAGCCATTATCGAACGTTACGCTACCCTGGGAGGTACCTGCCTCAATGTAGGCTGTATTCCATCCAAAGCACTACTCGATTCGTCCGAGCACTACCACAATGCCGCTGAAAAGTTTACAGCGCATGGTATTCAGCTAAAGGACCTGAAGGTAGATATGCCCCAAATGATCAAGCGCAAGGATGAAGTCGTTGAGCAGACCTGCAACGGGATCGCATTTCTGATGAAGAAAAATAAGATCGACGTTCACCACGGCCACGGATCGTTCAAGGATAAGAATACCATCATCGTTACCAAAGACGATGGCACCACGGAAGAAATTTCTACCGATAAAACGATCATCGCCACCGGATCGAAGCCGATTGTTCCCGCAGCCTTTAATTACGATAAGAAGCGGGTCATCACCTCTACCGAAGCGCTTAACATTGACAAAATCCCTAAGCGTATGGTTGTCATTGGTGGTGGCGTAATCGGTTTAGAATTAGGTTCCGTCTTCGCCCGCCTGGGTACAGAAGTAGAGGTGGTTGAATACGCCGACCGTATTATCGCTACCATGGACAAAGACTGTAGCAAAGAATTGATGCGGTCTCTCAAGAAAACCGGATTAAAATTCCACCTCAAGCACGCTGTTACTGAAGTTAAAGCTACCAGCCGTAGCGTTACCGTTAACGTTCAGAAACGCGACAGCGAAGAAACCTTTGAAATCAAGGCGGATTATTGCCTAGTGGCTATTGGCCGTAGAGCTTATACCGATAAACTTGGTTTGGAAAATGTTGGCATTGCCACCGATGATCGTGGTCGTGTAGAAGTAAACGCCCATCTGGAAACTGCGGTACCTGGCATCTATGCTATCGGTGATGTAATCAAAGGAGCGATGCTGGCCCACAAAGCCGAAGAAGAAGGCACCTTTGTCGCAGAAACCATCGTTGGCCAGAAGCCACACATCGACTACAACCTTATTCCTGGCGTCGTTTACACCTGGCCAGAGGTAGCTGCTGTAGGCAAAACGGAAGACGAGCTCAAAGAAGCAGGTATCCCGTTTAAAGCAGGTAAGTTCCCGTTCAAAGCATTGGGTCGTGCCCGTGCCAGTATGGACACTGAAGGAATGGTAAAAGTACTCGCTCACCAAGAGACCGACGAAATCCTGGGCGTACACATGGTAGGCCCACGAACCGCCGATATGATTGCAGAAGCAGTGGCTTTAATGGAGTTCCGCGCGTCAGCAGAAGATGCTTCTCGGATGAGCCATGCCCACCCGACGTATACAGAAGCTTTCAAAGAAGCTGCACTGGCTGCTACGGCAGATCGGGCCTTGCATATTTAAGCATACATGAGGTTTGCCTTTAGATGAGCATGTTTATTCAAACTCCACAAAGGCAAACCTCATAGTATTAGGTACTTTATACAAAGTACTTGGATTAGACGCTAATAAAGTATATCTACCTCCCCTCTACACTAAGAAACAGTACAAAAACACCCTCATGTCAGCTAGTGCAGAAATGCCTTACTTCATTAAGCCATCAGTGAATCTTTCGGCAACGGAAAAAGTAACGGCATACGAAGAGGCCCTCGCGGCCATTACTGCGAACCTCACCGGAGAAGAAGATCGCACCCTTAAAATGGTGACGATCAACTGCTTGCTAAAGACTTATCTGCCCTATTTTTATTGGGTAGGATTTTATGTAGTTAGCGGCCCAGAACGACTTTCTGTGGGGCCCTATCAGGGTACGCTCGGTTGTTTACACATCGCCTTTGGGCGGGGTGTTTGCGGCAAAGCTGCCCAGACAAAGGAAACACAGCTCATTCCCGATACGCATGCCCTCGCCCAAGGCAGTGAACACATTGCCTGCGATCCTAATTCACGCTCAGAGATTGTCGTACCAGTCTTTGATCCTCAAGGGGAGCTTATCGCCGTTTTTGATGTGGACAGCACCTTGGAAGCGTCTTTTGACGAGACGGATCAGCGGTATTTAGAACGATTATTGAAGGAGGTTTTCGGGGATTAGTAGTGCGGAGTGCGAAAGGGTGCGGATATGTGCGGGGTGCGCAGGTTAATTCCCTAGCAAAACTGTTATATGTCTGTTAACCCTTTAGTCCTAAGAGCAAAATCAAGAAAACACACCTCGGAGGGGTGGAACATTGGTAGCAACGAATAAACAAGCGACAAACCGACCTCGGCAGAGGTCGCACATAAGGAAGTATCGGCCTCCATTTTGATTCTTTCTATCCAGTCATCCAATAGGTATTAGTGTTCAACCTCATCCGAGGTCGTTCCAATTCCAATCAACATGGTTCTATCTATAAATGACCTCTACCGATATCAAAACACATAAATATGTCCCAACAGTACGCTGGTTTGGGAACCATCCCGACCACGAAATGTCTTTACTTCATGATCGGGATAGCAGGAGGAGAACAATGCGCCTTGGCGCTATCAAAAATCCTAATACCAAGTACCTCGTACCCTGTACCTTTTCTTAAATAACGCCCAACTCCTTCCCTACTTTCACAAAGGCTTGGATTGCTTTATCCAAATGGGCTCTTTCGTGCCCAGCAGACATCTGTACACGGATTCTCGCCTTGCCCTTAGGAACAACCGGATAGAAAAACCCAATCACATAAATACCCTCTTCCAGTAGCCTGTTGGCATAAGTCTGCGCCAATGGAGCCTCATACAACATCACAGGAACAATAGGGTGATCTCCTGGAACAATATCAAAGCCAGCAGCCGTCATTTCTGCCCTGAAATACTTGGTATTTTCTTCCAACTTATCCCTCAATGCAGTGGTAGAACTCAGCATATCCAAAGCCTTGATCGATGCTCCTACAATACTTGGCGCCAGCGTATTTGAGAATAAATAAGGTCGAGAACGCTGTCTAAGTATATCTACAATTTCCTTACGGGCAGCCGTAAAACCACCAGAGGCGCCCCCCAGTGCTTTACCATAAGTCCCGGTGATAATATCCACCTTTCCCATTACATTGCAGTATTCGTGTGTCCCCCTTCCTGTTTTACCAATGAAGCCCGTGGAGTGACATTCGTCTACCATTACCAGGGCGCCGTATTTTTCGGCAAGAGCACATATTTTATCCAACTGCGCGATGGTACCATCCATAGAAAAAGAGCCATCTGTAACAATCAGTACCCGGCGACAATCAGCCGCTGACTTGAGCTGTTCTTCCAGGGAAGCCATATCATTATGATCGTAGCGAAAGCGTTTTGCTTTACACAAACGGACGCCATCTATGATCGAAGCATGGTTCAACGCATCCGAAATAATGGCATCTTCTGCTCCTAAAAGGGGTTCAAACAAACCACCATTGGCATCAAAAGCGGCTGCATAAAGAATACAATCCTCCATGCCTAAAAATGCAGCAGTCTTCTCTTCCAGCTCTTTGTGAATATCTTGTGTTCCACAGATAAACCGCACGGATGATAGTCCGAAACCATGGGTATCAATGGTTTCTTTAGCTGCTTTGAGGAGTTCAGGGTGAGAAGAAAGTCCCAGGTAATTGTTTGCACAAAAATTGAGCACACTGTCCACTGCTACTGTGCTGATTTCCGCCCCCTGAGGGCTAGTAATTACTCGCTCAGACTTGTAGACACCACTTTCTTTCATCGCATCCAGCTCCTGCTGTAACGCTTCCTTGATATTATACATGCTTATTGTTTTTTTACAAAGATAAATTTAGCGGCGAAGCTTCTCTATCATCGTTGCCGTCATTTTTTTCAAATCGTATTCGGCTTGCCAGCCCCAGTCGTTGCGTGCAGCAGAATCGTCTATGCTATTGGGCCACTTGGCTGCAATCTCCTGCCGATGGTCAGGGGCATAAATGATTTCAAACCTTGGATAGATTTCTTTTATAGAGGCAGCCACTTCTTTCGGAGAAAAACTCGCACCTGCTAAATTATAAGAAGTTCTGATCTTTATCTTTTCCCTTGGTGCCTCCATCAACTCTATCGTTGCGCGAATAGCATCCTCCATGAAGATCATAGGCAAGGTCTCGTCTTCTTTAAGAAAACAGTTAAATGCCTCTTCTTTTACTGCGCTATGATAAATTTCTACCGCATAATCAGTGGTTCCTCCACCAGGAATAGACTGATAACCAATTACTCCTGGATACCTTAATGACCTTACGTCCAAATCGTACTTATGAAAATAATAGTTTGCCCACATTTCTCCGGCAGACTTACTAATACCATAGGCCGTCAACGGATCTAAAAAGGTATCGTTAGGTGTATTTTCTAAAGCGGCACTTTCTCCAAAAACAGCAATCGAACTTGGGTAAAATATTTTTTCTACGCCATTAAGCCGCGATGCTTCTAAAACATTCAGAAAGGCCATCATATTCACATTCCAACTCGCAAGAGGATTTTTCTCTCCGTTGGCAGACAAAATAGCAGCCAGGTGATAAATTTCTTTTATCCCGTATTTTTTTATGATCGTTGCAAGATCTTCTTCGTTGGTGGCATCAAGTGTTTCAAAAATTCCGTCATAGTTAGGTGATGGCCTTAAATCAGAGGCAATTACCTTGTCCTTCCCATATTTTTGCTGTAGAGATGTTCTTAAAACAGTCCCTAACTGGCCATTAGATCCAGTAATTAATATTGCATTGCTCATCTAATATTGATCTAGACACTAAGTTAATAACGCGACAGCCAGAGGTTACCCTCTCCATATCTCCCGTAAAGCAACGAAATATTAACGGTATATTTTGAAGTATTCATTTTTTTATTCTGAAAAAAGACACCATACTTACAAATACAGTGATTTATACGGAGGCAACTCAACTTCCCCTTTACCAAGATTGCAGTAGTTTTATCACCAAATTAAGTCGGTTACGAACAATGATCCTTCTACCGGTGCTCGCCAAATGCAGGATAGCATTAAAAAAATCATAGCCCAGGTCGATTTTTCCGGGCACATTTACGAACCCCAAAGGAAGCTCACTGTTATTGAACCTCAGGTATTAGCGATGCAACAGCAGGAGCAGCTCACCGTCCCAGCTTACATTGCCTACGGAGAAACCCTTTTGGAAGCTGGCCGTTCGCAAGATGCCATCAACGTTTTTGAAGACCTGCTGGAGCGCTACCCAGTCAACAAAACAATTGCTGTTCAGAATAAAGGGCTACACGAGGCACTCGCCTTGTGTTACCTGCGGCTGGGAGAGCAACGCAACTGCATCGAAAATCATACCGGCCAGTCTTGCATATTCCCCATTGCCGGTGATGGTATTCACACCAACACCACCGGTTCGGCCAAGGCCATCACTATTTACGAAAACATTCTCCGCGTATTTCCTGATGATCTGCGTTCTCGTTGGTTACTTAACTTGGCCTACATGACCTTAGGTAAATTTCCACAAGAAGTGCCTAAGCAATGGTTAATTGACCCCAAGCTTTTTGCGTCAAAAAACATCATCCCTACTTTTGAGAACACATCAATGCACCTGGGGTCGATGTCAATGACCTGGCTGGTGGTATTGTCCTCGACGACCTGAATGGCGACGGCAATTTAGATATACTGGCATCCTCTTGGGATATAGAAGGTACCCTCCAATATTTCGTCAATAACGGTGACGGTACCTTCACCGATCAAACCCAAGCCTCAGGATTAGGCGGCATAACCGGTGGTTTGAACCTGATACAAGCTGACTATAACAACGATGGGTTGCTGGACTTTTACATCTTACGCAGCCCGTGGTATGTTAGCAAAACACTCGGACAATTGCCCAATTCATTGATCAGAAATAATGGCGACGGTACTTTTTCAGACGTAACCATCGCGGCAGATGTCTACAGAGCAGGCCNNATCCTGGACCGACTTAAATGCCGATGGTTGGTTGGATTTGGTCGTCACTTATGAAACAAGCTCTGCTGCCGAACCTCACCCCTGCCAGGTGTATATCAACCAAAAGGATGGAACCTTTACCGATGTTGCCCCAAAAATAGGACTCAACCTTCTTGGCTTTTTCAAAGGCATCACCGTAGGGGATATAAACAATGATGGTTGGCCCGATCTCTATTTCTCGGATCTGAATGGCGCTAACAAGCTCTTCCTTCACACTGGCCTAGCGCCTAATGGTGATATCGCTTTCCGCAACGTCAGTCAAACCGCTGGCATAGAAGAGCCACACAGTAGTTTTCCAACCTGGTTTTTTGACTACAACAATGATGGATTTGAAGATATATTTGTGACCAGTTTCGATCAGTTTCTCCTCAAGCAGCAAACCATCGAAGTAGCCGCTGATTACCTCAACTTGCCCGTCAGGTCAGCTCCCTCCTGCTTGTATAAAAACAACGGTGATGGCACCTTCACTAACGTCAGCCAGGCCGTAGGCCTCAACCATGTACTCCCTGCAATGGGTTGCAATTTTGGTGACCTGGACAATGATGGCTTCCTCGATTTCTACCTGGGCAGTGGTGCACCTGACTTCAGGGCTATTGTACCCAACAGGATGTTCAAAAACCAGGGTGGCCAACAGTTCGTGGACGTAACCTACGACGGTGGCTTTGGCCATATCCAAAAAGGGCACGGCATCAGCTTTGCCGATGTTGATAACGATGGTGACCAGGATGTTTACGCCGTCATGGGAGGCTCCGTTTCCGGCGATTTTTTCCAGAATGCCTTCTTTGAGAACCCCGGCAATGACAATGGCTGGGTTACGCTGCGCCTGAAGGGTACTACCTCCAACCGGTCGGCCATCGGAGCACGGATAAAAATCATGGCCAGCTATAGCAATGGCAGTACTAAAGACATCTATCACACCGTCAATTCAGGTGGTAGCTTCGGGGCCAACAGCCTACAAGCAGAGATCGGGCTGGGTGCCAATGTGAGCAACATCTCCCTCAGCATCGACTGGCCCGATGGCAAGTCTGGCTATGCCGATTATGGCACCATCTCCACCAATACCATCTATCAAATAGAGGAAGGCAACCCGGAGGTAAAGGCGGTAACGCAAGCCAAGATTGACCTCGTACGTACTGGGGGCAGCCATGAGCATCATGGGCATTAGGGAGTTTGATGGTTGTTGGGAGATCCATTTGTATAAATACATTTATGCATTTATAATCTTCGTCCTTGGTTTACGATGAAAGACCGGAACCCCGCGCTCCGGCCTAGCGGCCTGCGCATTGATTTGGGGCTTAAACCAAAGCCAACAGAAACACCACACTAATAAATAACGACTTTGCCAGAAATAACCTTTTGACCACTTACTAGCCGTACGATGTAAGTACCAGGGTGTAAATCATCTTTGGTGAAAAACCGTGATTGTTGGCCTGGCAAAAAGTAAGCATTGTCGATAAGTTTCATGCGTACTCCATTCATGTTGAATAACTCAATGGTAGCAAAGTCGGCTTCTTCTTGGTTCCAGAAAACTTGAAAGGCGCAGCAACCAGGGTTTGGGGAAACGGTCAGTTGCTGCTTGACGGCTAAGATATCATAAGACTCAGGTAGCATCCGCTTAGAAGAATGAATGATGTAGATTCCTTCACTTGCATTTACCCATATACTGCCCTTTTTGTCCCGTACTAATGCGAAATAATCACCATACAAGTCGTTTTCCTCGTAATCAGGAAAGGTAGACCACGATTCGCCATCAAAATGAGCTAAACGAGTAGTCAAATCATTATTGAAAGTCACCCAAATATCATTGTCGGCATAAGCGAAAACTTTTTGAATTCCGTTATCAGGCGATTCTTCTGATCCATGTATATCGAAAGAAGGTAAGTGCAGAATACTTCCATTCGTCCATTTGATCATCTCAAAGCGATTACTCAAAAATAAATTCCCCTCAGAATCCAAGTCAGATGATAGATTATTATTACCATTACTTTCGCTGGTCAACTCTAATTCTTCCAAACTGTAACTTTCGTAATACCCGCCGTCCCGCACAACCAATTGAGCATCACCAGTAATAAATATTCGCCCTTGATGATCAACCTCTAAATTATTAACCCTAGTGGAAGATCGGGGAAAATAATCACTCAGAAAGTCGTGCCACCAACGCTCGTGCTCCCACCTACTGAAGCTACTGGGTGAAAGATGCCATATCCGATTAAAAGCATCAACATGTATTTTGATTCTGGAATTTAGCGGTGGTACTAAGATATCACTAGGAAGTCGTTGCCAATGATTGTTGATATACTGCTGAAAATTGTAACCATCCGGTCCGCCAACTAGAACAACAGGTATAAAAGGTTTACGAAACTTAAGATCCCACACCCAGGGAAAAGGATAGTCAGGAAAAAGTTGCTCAACAGGTTCCCATCGCCCTCCACTAAAAAACATAGTCCTAACTCCGGCACCCCATATTCTTCCCTGAGGATCATAGGACAATGACCTAAATGCTCCTTTTATAAAAGGTGATGTTACTATTGACTTCAATTCTCTATCATCAGAGAGACGAGATAACCGTGGTACTTTGTTATTGATGTAGTAGAGCATTCCGCTGCGAGAGATACCCAGCGCAGATTTGCAGCACTCCGCTCCTAGCCAATTAAGTGCTTCGATCTCTATCGCAGCGTTGTCCACAATTTGAAGTTTGTATATCTGTTGATCCGTAAAAAAATAGGCTTTATTTGGGGAGGAAGACAGGAATGTTGCTTGCAGTACATCTTCCGTTGTCAACTCTAAAGGCAAGCTCAACCAATATGTTTGCCACCCTTTATAAAATATCCCTTCTGGTCGACAAGCCCATATTTCGCCGTCTTGAGTAACGAGATTCCTTACTGGCGCCTGGTGGTCGCCCGGGATAATGAATGTATCCAGCCGTAGCGTTCGTTGTAAGAAAAGGGTATCATCGTAATTTGAAAATGCCCAAAGCCGGTCATCATTATCCAATAAATATTGACTACTTTCTATCAATACATCTTCTACCAATTGAAACCTAATGCTTGGATGATTAGGATTCCAACGGTAAATTTCGTTCCCCCCGCGGTCAACTAATAAACGACCATTGTTTTCTTTCCCTACAATGTTTCGCGGGTAATAAAAAGGGCCAAAACTAAACGGAATGTACTCCCATCCGTCACCATCTTGCCGCACAAACCCACGACCATCTGCCACAAAAGCACCTACTCGGTCATTATTATCTATCCATAATCCAATAAAACTGGATGGACGATCGAAAATAGACTTACCAAGCTCTTTTTTCATCGTCCCGTAGTGGTGAATTTTTACTTCCTCCGTTTGCAAATCAATTTCCAAAATGGCGTTATATGCATTGACCCAGAGTGTGGTTTCCGTTTCTAAGACTGCCTGCCCTCTATATAACTTAGGCATAAAATCCCATTCCCACTCCGTTTGGGCGTGGATAGTGAGGGCAAAAAAGAAAGAGAGAATAACTAAGGTAGCGCGTTTAATATTTTTCAAAAGCGTAGGGTTTTCAGAAAGATAGGCTTGTAAAATAGGTAATTAGAGGAAGGTTGCCAAATCCTGCGGCAAGAAGCTCAACGCCCTCCCAAGCGGAGCGAGCTGTGAGTCCGAAACCAAAGGTGACTCTGCGCTAGGGGTGGGAGCCAGCACCGGGCACCGGTGAGCCAGCAGGGCCAAGCGAATAGCGCGTGGCGGACGACCCGCCCCCAAAGGGGAGCGCCCAAAAAACTAATTCAACACACGACTTGATTAAATCTAAATCCGTCTACCCAGTACTAAGTACTTAATACTGTGTTGCTTGCCTGATACAAAAATCGCCTTTGGGCAATTCATAAAAGCAAGCCACACCTTTTACTTCAACTTCTCATTATTAGCGTGACGATCCTTGTCGCGGCTGGTTTTCTTTTCCAGGTTGTGCCGGAGGGCTTCGGTGAGGTCGATGCCGGTTTGGTTGGCCAAGCAGATGAGGACAAAGAGCACATCCGCCATTTCGTCGGCCAGCTGAGCCGGGGCACGCTTGGCGTCTTCGGGGCGTTTGAAGGATTGCTCGCCGTAGAGTCGCGACATGAGCCGGGCCACCTCGCCTACCTCTTCGGTGAGGATGGCGGTATTGGTGAGTTCACTGTAATAACGGATGCCGATGGTGTTGATCCACTCGTCGACAGTTTGTTGGGCGGTTTTTAAGGTCATTTTTTGATGGTTGTCCGTTGATGGTTGATTGTTGATGGTTTGGGGGCTAGAATGGGGACAAATTTCGGGATATTTTGGGAGATAAGACAAGGCAAGAAAACCCAGGAACAATAGCCAGATAAATGCTTGGTTATTAGTAGACAAAAGGCTACCTTTGCGCCGCAATTTAATTTATTCACAAGGGTTAATGGTGAAAAAACTTATAAGCTTTTCATTTTGAAGAACTTATTTGCCCCATTCCTAACTTAAAGCATTCTATTAGATGCTAGATGACAAGAACCTGGAAGAACAGGACAATCAGCAGGAAGAAGCCACTCCGGCAGAGGAGGTAGCTGAAACTGTAAATGACGCGGCAGAAGCCGTTGTTGAAAAGGTAGAAGAAGTAGCTGAAGCTGCTGCGGAAACTGTGGAAGAAACCGTTGAAGCGGTGACTGAGGCGGTAGAAGAAAAGGTAGAAGCTGCTGTAGAGGCTACGAAAGAAGTAGTAGCTGAAGCGACGGCGGATGCTTCTGACGAAGACGAAGACGAAGACGTAGAGATTGAAGTAGAGGTACCAACTGGTGCTACTGGTGAAGCTCACGACGACTTTGATTGGTCTATTGACAAGCGTGCCGATAACAGCTACACAGAAGCCGAGCGTGAAACCATGCTGGCGCAGTTTGACGAGTCGATGTCTGCTATTCAAGAAATGGAAATCGTTTCTGGTTTAGTAACGGCTATCAACGATGGTGATGTTGTATTGGACATCAACTTCAAGTCAGACGGTCTGATTCCATTATCGGAATTCCGTGACACACCAGACCTTAAGGTAGGTGATCACGTACGTGTTTACGTTGAGCAGCAGGAAGATGCTCGTGGACAGTTGGTACTTTCTCGCCGTAAAGCGAAATTGTTGCTGGCTTGGGAGTCTATCAAAGACAGCTACGAGAACGGTACCGTTATCAAGGGTACAGTTATCAGCAAGACCAAAGGTGGTCTGATCGCCGATTGTGGTGGTTTGGAAACCTTCTTGCCTGGTTCACAAATTGATATCAAGCCAATCATCGATTATGATAGCTACGTAGGTAAGACTATGGAGTTCAAGGTAGTGAAGATCAACGAAGCGATCAAAAACGCAGTTGTATCTCACAAAGCCCTTATCGAAAGCGACTTGGCCGAGCAGCGTGAAGCTATCATTGCCAGCCTTGAGCGTGGTCAGGTACTGGAAGGTTTGGTTAAAAACCTTACCGACTTCGGTGCATTCCTTGACCTTGGTGGTGTAGATGGTCTGTTGTACATTACGGACATCAGCTGGGGACGTATTTCTCACCCAAGTGAGAAACTCGAATTGAACCAGAAGATCAACGTTGTTGTACTTGACTTTGACGAGAACAAGAAGCGTATTTCTTTGGGTCTTAAGCAGCTACAACCCCACCCATGGGAAGTATTGGCAGAAGACATCAACGAAGGCTCTACCGTTACTGGTAAGATCGTTAATATCGAAGACTACGGTGCATTCTTGGAAATTCAGCCTGGTGTAGAAGGTTTGATCCACGTTTCAGAAGTAAGCTGGAGCAATCAGCCAATCAACGCCCGCGAACACTTCAAGCTCGGACAAGAATACCAAGCCAAAGTGGTTACTATCGACCGCGAAGATCGTAAGATGTCGCTTTCGGTTAAGCAACTACAGGATGATCCATGGGATAACATTGAAGAAAGATTCCCTGAAAACAGCCGCCACAGCGGTGAGGTGAAGAACCTTACTCCTTACGGTGTATTCGTGGAACTGGAGAATGGTATCGGTGGTATGATCCACATTTCTGACCTTTCTTGGACTAAGCGCTACGGCCACCCAAGTGAGTTTACGAAAGTTGGTGCACAAATCGATGTGATGATTCTTGAAATTGACAAGAACAATCGCAAATTGTCACTGGGTCACAAGCAACTGGAAGAAAACCCATGGGATACTTTCGAAACGGTATTCCCACAAGGATCTTACCATGAAGCTACTATCCTACGTAAGGATGACCGCGGTGCAATCGTACAGTTACCTTACGGTCTGGAAGCATACGCTCCCCTCAAGCACATCCGCAAGGATGACGGCACTTACGCTGAAGCTGATGAGGTATTGACTGTAAAAGTAATCGAGTTTAACCGTGATGACAAGCGCATCATGGTGAGCCACTTGCGTTACCTTGACGATATTCGCCGTGAGGCGGATGAGCAAGTTCGTAAAGAGCGTGACGATGAGCGTCAGGAAACTCGCAAAGCCGTTAAGAAAACACAATCAAGTGTTGAGCGTGATACGCTTGGTGACTTGGACGTGTTCAGCCAGCTCAAAGAGCAGTTGTCTGACGACGGTGGAGATGATGAGTAAACAGCGATACGCTTAAGCGTGTTTCTAAAATAGTAACACCCGGATCACTTGTAGTGGTTCGGGTGTTTTTTTTATGTCCTTTTCTTATCACATGGGTAGTGTTTTTTATCACATAGGTACATAGGCGGGTACTTTTTATCACATAGACACATAGTGGGGCTTAGGTTCCTCTAGGAGAAGTGTAATGCTCTGTGTCTATCTTGTGAAGTGTGCATGGGGGTATCACATAGGCACATAGGCGGTACTTTTCATCAATAGATACATAGAGTGGGGCTGGGTTCCTAGTTACTTTCCCAACCGTACCATATTTGATTAAAATCGACGGTAGAGGGTGCTTCTGAAATGGACTTGTACAGCCAGTGAGCTACACCATAATCGCCCCATAGCAGGCCGATAGCAGGATCGGTGTCTAGCTGAAGGAGGAGTTCGAGGGTGTCTTCATCGTTTTCGCTTCGGGGGTCTTCCTGAGCGAAGGCGGCATAGCCACCGAGGCGGTGTCCGACGGTGCCAATGGCCTTGCGGTAAGCGCGTAGCACCTCCCATTTTTCGTCACCTAAATCGTGAAAAACGTCGCCTAATTCTTCATCGAAGCGGTAATCGTCCGGTGGTAAGAGCATCGTATCGGCTTGGCCCGTGATGGCAAAGCAGAGGTTCCGCTGCAAGGGCAGGTCTTCAAAAAGAGGAAGGAAGGAAAAGTCCTCCACCAAGGTCGTCGAAGCCGGATCAGGGTCATCATGATAGATGACTCGGAAATTATCCTGCCGATGTGGGTCCATGGGGTTGGCTCCCCAGAAAGCATCATCGTTTACAAAAAACTGAAGGATGCCATGGCTGGGGAATGGCTCCAAAGAAGGCAACTCGGCCAAATTCAACTGTACCAGACCAAACAAAGGTCGGCCATTTTCATCAACGGGCCATGTTTCGGCTACTGGCCAATACTGTAGACTGCCGATTGCGGACTGCCAGCGATGAGAAGGCGCGGTATCCTTTATTTGCAACCGAATACAAGCACGCTCCGTCGTGAGGAAACGGTCTATAAAAGGTAATAGTGGGGTAGGAAGTTCATTGGTCCAATTCATGAGCGAAATTTACACAAAAACCTTCACGGAGGAAAACCCAAGTCAGTTTTATGAAACCGATCCGCTACAAAGTGATTTTGGATATATTACATCGCTTCGAAAAATTAGGTGTTTTCCATTAAACCATTGTACGTTTGCACCGTTCGGTAAATAATTAAAAAGTACGTATGATTCGCTTCCGGGTTCCTATTCTCATTTTGTTTGCAATTCTGGCCGGTGCCAGTGCTTATTACTCCACACAACTGAAATTCAGCTTCGATTTCGAGCAGTTTTTCCCGGAAGGAGATGAAGACCTGGAGTTCTTTCGAGACTTTATCGAAAACTTTGAAGCTGACGACAACTTCATGCTCGTAGCGCTGGTGCGTGAAGAGGGCGTCTTTGACAGTACTTTCCTGAACGAGGTGCACGACTTTACCCTCGAAGCGCGCGAAATCCCCTTTGTGGAAGAAAGCCAGTCGCTAACCAAATTTAACTATCCGCTTAAGACACCTTTCCTTATCACCAATATCCCGGTCATTCACCGCAATGACCCTGCTCGTTACGCTGCTGACCGTGAGCGAGTACTCGGCGATGAACGCTTTGTACACAACTTCATCAACGACGACGCAACAACCCTGATGGTTTACCTCAAGACCACCAGTAGCATGAGTCTGGCAGACAGTGAACAGCACATGGATGCCCTTGCAGCACTGGTGGCAACGTATAATTTTCCAGAGGTTCACTACATGGGGCGGCCCTACTTTCAACGGGAGTTGGTGGATATGCAGAAACGAGAAATTACATTTTCGGCTATCGTTTCGGGCATACTGGTAAGCTTGATCATGTTTTTGCTCTTCCGCCGCCCTTGGGGGATTATCGTCTCGGTAGTGTCTATTGGGCTAGGGCTTTTGCTCTTTCTGGGCTTTCTTGGTGCTGCAGGGCGAGAATTGAATGCCATCTCGGCACTCTACCCGGTCTTGATGATTATCGTGGGCACATCGGATGTCATTCACATCATGTCGAAATACATTGATGAGCTCAAAGCTGGCGCCAGCCGAGAGGATGCTATCCGGACGAGTATCCGGGAAATTGGAATGGCGACCTTGTTGACTTCTTTAACTACAGCTATTGGTTTTGCTACCTTGCTGACCTCGAAGATCATCCCTATTCGTGATTTCGGTATCAATGCCGCTATTGGCGTTATCATCGCTTATGTGACCGTACTTTGTTTCACGACTGCCGCTCTTTCTTTTTTCCGAACAGAGCAGATCATCAAGCTCGGCAAAGGCCAGGCCTTTTGGGAAAAGCTGATGGAAAAAACCTACCAGTTTACCTTGAATCGTTCGCGCGCCATCACCGTAGGGACTTTCATTATTGCTGTGCTATGTGCTTGGGGTATTAGCCGTATCACCACCAACTACAATATTATCAACAATATGCCTTCCGGCGCACCAATTACTGCCGACTTTAATTTCTTCGAAAAAGAACTTTCTGGCTTCCGCCCACTTGAGTTTGCCATTTTTACGCAAGGAGATCATAAAGCCACTGACTACCCGGTATTACAAGAGATAGACAAGTTGGAGACTTATCTCCATAAGTTCCCTTACATCCAGGCCATTGGCTCGGTGACGGCAATATACAAGAGCCTGAATCAGATGCACGCGAACAATCGTGCCGATGCCTACCACCTCCCTGAAACAGAGGGAGAGTATCGACGCTACCGACGAATGGCAGACCAGGTGCCCAACCTGCAACTCAACGTATTGGTGAATGAAACGCAAGACAAGGCCCGTATCACCAGCCGTATCTTTGACATTGGTGCTGACACTATTAAAGCCTTCGGTCAACGTACCGATCAATGGATTCTAAACAACATCGACCAGGATATCATCAAGGTCAAGCGTACTGGAACGGGTCTTATCATTGATAAAAATGCGGAATACATCCGCCACAGTCTGTTAACGGGCCTGTGCATGGCCATTCTGATTGTCAGCCTCCTGATGGCCCTGCTCTTCCGCAATGGCCGAATGCTCTTCATCTCTATTGCGCCCAATCTCATTCCGCTTTTACTGGCGGGGGCCTTACTCGGCTACCTGGGCATTGAGCTAGAAGCTGGAGTAAGTATCGTCTTCGCTGTCATCTTTGGGATTGCCGTCGATGATTCTATTCACTTTTTGAGCAAGTTTAAGCTCGCTCGTATGAGAGGGTTACCCGTCGAAGAGGCCATCCACCTCACGTTTCAGGAAACAGGAAAAGCCATCGTTCTTACCAGTATCATTCTCTTCTTTGGCTTTATGGTCATGCTTTTCAGTTCGCACCCGCCGAGTGTTACCATTGGCCTACTCATTAGCTTGACGCTGCTTAGCGCGGTCGCATCTGACTTGTTGTTGCTGCCTTTGTTAATTCGGTGGTTGATCAAAGATTAGAGGTGGTTGATTGTTGATGGTTAGGTGGGGCCATGCCGTCTCCCATCCCGACTTTTCTAGTCGGGACGGGATCGGCACCGGGCTATCCACTGCTCCTTCATGCAGGGTATAAAACCCTGCCCTGCGGAGCAGTTACTATCCCTTGTCCTCCTCGTCCCTGCGGCGAGCTCCAGGCTACGCCTTGCGCGCCAATACAATTCTTACGCATCTATCACGACTAGGCCTACGGAGCACATCTAGCCTCTATTTGTGAAGAATACCCAAAAGAAAAACCCTCCTTAAGAGTCCCCGGTCTCCTCGTGTATCACAAACCTTTACACTTAGGTTGTACAATCTGATGTTAAAGGAGTGAGACGCTTTTAGGCCTATGCTCACGCCCCACCCTCTAACTCCCTCCCTAGTGATGGAGGGAGAACTTGAAGTATGTAAAGTCTTGATTATGGAATGGTTTACGTTCTATGCGGAAGCCCCTCGCCTGGCTAGGGAGGGGTTGGGGTGGGTCGTGAATTCAAGCTAAAAACCGTAACGCGTATATCACGCCAGATTGAACAGCCTACCTTTACACTTACCCAACTTTTACACCGAATTCCTTTTACTTCAATAGATACGCCTGAAAATCGCGGCATTCGCTGATGATACGCTGGTAAAACTGGGTGTCTTTGTAATCCGTTTCGATGATGCTGAAGTAGTCGTAGGTTCTTCTTTCATGCTGGGTGTAAAAGTCATTGCGTTCGCATTTGGCAGCCATATAAGCGGCGGCAACTTGTATCTCTTTACTCTTGGCCGTACGACGGGCTAGGTCAAAATAGCGAAGGGCGCGATCGGTATTAAAATTCTCATAATTCCCCAGTGGTAAGCCAATATGAGAGAAGTTTTCTTGCCCTTTGTTGCGATAAGCACGGTCAGCACTAGAGCTACTGCGAAATAGATCGGTCGCTTTCCAGGCCTGACCAAAGTAAGACATGTTATAGAACGCCTCGCCCAAATCAAAATAGATAGAGGCGGCTTGATCTGCAGACTCGGCTGCGCGAGCATCGAACTCCATTTCTAGCATCAATTCAATCAGCTCTACCCGGTTATAGGTCGTCACAGTATCAGGGAGAAGGCAATTGACACAATCCTTGAACCTGCGCACAAATGGATTAAACTGTCCAAAGTTATCCTGCTCCGCGAGGGTGACTTCCTGCATTGCTTTAAGGGCAGATTCCAAAAAGCCCTGTCCAAGCAGGTGAGCCGATTTAATGTTCAGTAATTCATTTTCGATAGTGGTACCATCTTGCAATTCCACTAATTCCTTCTCGAATCGAGTGCGCTCTTCTTTACGACACAAGGCAATCAATCTATCGACTATATCCAGGTCAGGATTTGCTTTTAATTGAGCCAAGCTATACTCCATCAAGTAGGCCTTTGCGTCGTCACCTTGTTCGCGGTAAAGTAGACGCAATTTATCATTGATCAGGCGGGGGAAATCCGGATAGTTTTTATAAAATTTATACTGCCGCCCTAAGCTGGCCAAGTACCGTTCTTCTTCGTCTCCTACTTCGTCGAGCGATAAAATCTCCAAAACCAGTCGAAAGACCGACAGCTGCTCCTTTAGGTGTTTGTCTTCAATCATCTCATCGGCCTCCTCCAGTGTACGTTCTGCAAAATAGTAATTGCCTGCCAACACTTCCAGATAGCCCTGGGCCAGTTTCCAAAGCGCTGGTTGCCGTAGTTTACCTTCTTTGAGCCAGCTGCGCACCTGATTTTGTAGTTCAATAACCCGTTCGCCGGCGTAAACCCTGGGAATACCATGTTGGCGGACATTGTTTGCTCGATAGGGATTAATACTCTCTGCAAGTAGGTCTTTCTCCAATTGTTGCAACTCTCTGACCAGTAGCATTTCCAGCGCATGATGCTGAGGATCGTAAGCGTAGATATTCTGCATTTCCTCAACCAGTAAAGCATTGTTGCTATTCGCGCGAAGCACATAAAGGTTAGCGCGCTCGTGGTCACTTTTACACAACAAGAGACTCTGTTCCCACTCTTCATTGGTATCTATCCGGAAACTCCGATAAGCACTCTCTCGTTTCCCTGGGCATTTTTCAAATATTCTGGAATAAAGGTAAGCAGCCTCCGGCCTTTGCCCCAATGCTTGCAGTGCTCCGGCCTTGTGCCCCCATATCCAATACTCCACAATAGAAGGATCATAATCGATTTTAGGAAGGTAATAATCTACTAACTCCAGGACCTTATCATATTGCTTACTGTAGTGTGCCAGGCGAATCGCCTGAAAAGCATAACGCAGCTTGATGTAGTCGGATTCTGTACGCAAAAAGCGATCGTGAGCCTCATCAATCAAGCGACTCATCGCTACCACATCGCGGTTGATTTCTCGCCAACTGTCGGCAGGTGCCACTGCATGAGGTTCACAAGTTTTGGCAAACATCAGATAATCGACGGTTTCCCGGCAATTGTTTTTCACCATGTACCTAGCCCATCCGTTGCTCGCTAAAGCCCCTCCTATACGTCGAGAAGCACTTCCTGTTTCGCTTTCCATAGCAATGAGCAAATCCTGTAATTGGAAACGGGAAGCCTTGTACACGATGTAGCGAATATCTGCAATGTTGGCGTTTTCACAATATCGTTCCTGCCATTCTTTGGCATTATCCAGCTGGTAAATTTCCTGCTGCGTCTTGAAAAATTCTTTGTGGATTTCCGAAAAGTTTAAAAAGAAAGGCGCTAGTTCACTGTCAAACTTTGTGATCTCGGGATTAATAAAGCTGTACCCATAAAACGGAACATAGCCAGCACCACAGTCACTGCTGATCGTTAGCGGAAAGCACACCAAACCTGCCAGTAATAGTCCTAGCAATGTATTCTTACCGTAGAATTGTGATTCGTTTTCATTCATTAGTTAAGCTCCTTAATGTCTTCAAACACTTTTGTAAATCAGCCACCGGGAAACTGGAAATCAAGGTGCTATCCAGGTGGTAAAAACTGAGATACGCTTTTTCCCCTGTGGCATGGTCTCGCAAAAGTTGAGCTGCTGCCTCCAGCTGCTGTGGACGGATTGTTTCTAACCGTAGTTGGTCGCCACGGTACAGATAATAGCCTTCAAGATACGTACTTTTGGTAATCTCAAAACGGTGGCCACCTTCCTGCTCTAGCGGTATTGCATCAATATCTAGCAGGGCTTTCGCTGTCAATCCAGGCATTAGCTTAATCATTTTTCCTTTTCGGAATAAAACACCCCAATTGAAAATAGGTAACGCAAAATCCAAGGGGAGTGGATAAGCAGCTGTCGTTTGTAAATAAGGCTTGGCCTTTTCCAGATTGAGGATAGAATTAGACTCTTGCCAATCCGTGAGGTCGCCCATATTATAGAACATGAGCATGGCGCGGTCAGCGGGAGGTATGCCCGTTTGCTCGGGGTAACGATATTGGTGCAAGCGCAGGGTCACCGATAGCTTGGTGGTAAGCGGTAAACGCTCGCGGACCAGCTCCAGCAATTGAAAATAAGCTTCCCGCGAACGTTCTGTCCAATCACAATCCAGCTGAATTTCGACAGGTTCCAGACCTGGCCACAGTTCCTTTATTTTCTGTAGGACACGATCGGCCAGGGCTGCCCTTTGAGTTGCCGGAAGCTCCAGCATCGTCTGATTGGTAATAAAAACCGTTGGCACAATTTCATAGTCGGCCCTCTCCCCTACCCGTTCCAAACTCGCTTGGGGAGTTGCTTCGTTATTGGCCTCATTCCAAGCGACATCGAAAAACTTGACGTATAGACGACGTGCATCCAGGGCTTTCAAGTACCCCTGCTCCGTACTGTCGATATTCAATTCCGTTTGCCAATGATAAAAAGCAGGTTCAATTTGTGTGGGTTCAGGCGTGCAGGCGGAGAGTACGCCGAGAAGGAAGAGTAGCATCAAAGTCGGAAGTGGGAAAGCGGAAGTCGGAGGTAGTGAGATTCGCGAAACCTCAGAGGGAACCACCCCACTAGATAGTCCTGATACTTCCGACTTCCGATTTCCGATTCCCCACTTTCGATAGGGAGTCGCAATGTATCTATTGGTTGGAGGAGTCGCGATGCATCGCGACTTTACGCCTTTAGTCAATTCCATCGGCCGGGTTGTTCCAAGCTGACCCAAGCGATTTCAGGTAGAAGTTCTTGCATTTTTTGGAAGAGCACTCTTTCTTCGAAGCGGACATTGGCCGACAGGGCACGGCCCAACAGGTCGAGTTCTTGCGCGAGGTCTGCCTCTGGAGTTAACGATAGTTGCTTGAAAGCTTTCCTGATAGCATCGTGTTCTGTGAGCACCCGGGCAGATAGTCGCAGGAGCTTATCCCCATACCGCTTTGCCAGCGGGAGGAGGACCTTTTCTTCCCAAGCGAAATGAGGTTCGATAAGTTCTGCATAACGTTCAAGTGCATAGGCTCTTTGCTCAATGGGCGTAACGGGCATATTTTTGTAAGCCGGCACATCCTGTTTGAGTACCTGGGCCAACACTAAAAGCTGGTGATGCTCTCGAGAAAGAGGGGTAAGCGCAGGATGTCGTTTCATAAATAAGGGCTAAAATAAGAGGCAGCACAAAAAAAATAGATAGGCAGCAATATAGCCTATAATCGGGAACTAATAGCTGTCTGCAGCTGTTCTAAAAATACAGTTTGGCTCAAGAAAAATATTTTTTCCTCAAAGCCTTGCATACAGCTATAATTCGTCTTATATTTGCGTCGCTTTAAGAAATTAGAGCTGGTTTTAAAGACCTATGGTGTAATTGGCAACACAGCAGATTTTGGTTCTGTCGTTCTAAGTTCGAGTCTTAGTAGGTCTACAAAAGGATCATCGTTAATACGGTGGTCCTTTTTTCTTTTGTAGACCTACTAAGACGAGAAGTCTATCCCGATGGAACGGAGTACTAGCAAAGGTTCGTCGGGAAGTCAGTAGGTCTACAAAAAAGGCTCTTCGCATAACGCGGAGAGCCTTTTGTCGTTTGAGGGTATACCTCCCGATGGAACGGAGCGTTAGTGGGATGGCCTTCAGGCGTTTTTATCACTCTATCTTAAAGCATGAATGAGTACATCTAAGATTGTAATTGCTGGCCTCGTCGGGGGGGTATTGTAGCCCTGATTCTTGGTTTTTAATCTACAGCATAGCGATGATGCTCGGCAGGGAGAGTAAGTAAAACAAAATACAAACTTAGAAAGTGTAGCAGGAGTCGCCTCGAATAGCGACCTCATTGGAGGGCTAAAATCCGGGGTTATTCCTGTTTTCGTTAGTTAAAGATTCATTAAAACACCAACCTCACCCCACCAAACACCGCTCTATAGAGTTATTAGAAGTTAGTATAACTCATACCACAAAAAATATACCAATGAACTGGAAAAGAACAATGATGCTCCTGATCGTAGTCGCGCTGACGCTACCTGCTTTCGCACAAGTAAGAGGAGCGCTCGGCAAGCTCAAGCAGCAAGCGCAAGATGTCATCAGTGGCGATGCGGCACTCTCGCAAGATGAGGTGGGCGCAGGACTCAAAGAAGCACTAGACCTTGGTGTTGGAGAAGCCGTAAGCTTTCTCTCTGCCGAAAATGGTTACCTAGGTAGCTCCTACAAAATTATGGTACCGGAAGAAGCGCAAAATGTGATAAGCCGCCTCAAAAATGTACCTGGCTTTGGCGACGTAGAGCAAAAACTGGAAGAGAAAATGAATCGTGCGGCAGAACTGGCGGTAGCCAAAGCCAAGCCTATCTTTGTCGATGCTATCAAGCAACTCAGTTTCCAGGATGCTATGAGCTTACTCATGGGCGACAAAGATGCTGCTACCCGCTACTTGGAGCGTACGACTACCCAATCCTTGACCGATGCGTTCCTCCCAATAATTCAGCAAAGCCTCGATGAAGTCGGCGCGCGCGAGTACTGGCGTACAGCCGTCACGGCTTACAATCGTATTCCACTCGTCCAAAAAACGAATCCCGAACTCGACCAACACGTTACCGGAAAGGCCCTGACAGGCCTCTTTGGACTTGTAGAAGTTAAGGAGCTCGAAATTCGCGATAACCCGGCCTTGCGCACCAGCGAATTACTGCGCAAGGTGTTTTCGAAGCAGGATTAAATATTACTAAATTGGACTTTCGATATTCCGGGTAGCAATCCCTTCAGGCTTACCGAAAGTCCAATTTACATTATTGTTTTCTGCCTTGGCTTTGTACCTTTATCTTCTTCAAATGCAAGGCTACTTCATGAAGAATACAGGACATACAATTATCCATACTCTCTGTGTAACTATTGATGACAAGTACTATGATTACGAAGTAACGATTAGTCTTATCGGAGAAGTTCTTGCGGTAAACAGCCTGATTGAGCGTTTGCCTGAAGCGGCCCAAAAACTCACCTTGGGTGCTGATTACAAAAAGCATTTACAAGAAATTCATCTTTACAGTGAATACCTAAAATACGCCATTCCTGTTGAGTTAAATCCTATCAAGGAAAATGAAACTTACGCCTTTTTCAACCAACCATTAGTCATCGACCCAGCCGATCTTCTTTTTTCTCATGAAAGCTTGGCGGATATAAAAATAAAGCTAGCGGCGCTACGGGAAGAGCTGGGGATACAGAACAAAGAAGATACGACCACTCTGCCTCAGTCAGCATGGATGAAAAGTTATTGCCAACTCCTCCATAAATATGAGCAATCAACACTTAGTAAAGAAGAGTTTCTGGCTATACAAGGCCTAAGAATGTTGTTCTTGAAGGATATTAACAAATACCACACGGCATTTTATTATTTAACACCCTTAGTGCCCGAAAATGCCGACGGGTACTTTAAATTATTTTGGGAGCTAATCCCTCGGTTATACGCTCTCCACTCTCCTAAAGGTGATTCTAGCCATCTGCGTCGAAAACTCTTTGAGGTGATCATAAAATACGAGAGGAATTCAACGAAAGAATGGTTGTTAAGTATTTTTCAATCTCCTGAACATAAAGTTTATCACACCATAGCATTAAACGCCTTGGCCGTGTACCAAGAACCAGAACACTATCAATTAATCATTGATTACTGCAATGAGAATTTGAAGGCCAACTCCAAGGGAAATGGCATCCCACAAGCCTTAGAAGGCATTTTAAAACTAGCTCCTTTTATTGATCGCTGGGCAATTGAGTTAGCCCGGCATTTTATCGGTCAAAAATCGGAGTATGAAATTAGCTATATCGCCTATTGTGTCTTACGAAAAGGGGGGCTTAGCGAAGAAGCTATTATGGCTGAAGTACTTCCTTCTTTTTTAAACAAAACACGAACAAATGCTTTATTGAGTAATATGTGTGTATTTGCGTTCTTGATTAAAAATGAAGACTTACTTCCTGATGCAAGTCAATTACTGGACATTACTATTCATCATCTTGAACAAATCAACAACAAGATTACCGCAGCTAGTTTAGCTATAATGCACTTTACCCACCTGATCCTTGAGAAAAAATGTACGTCCGAGCTATCAGACAGGCTATACCAACTTACCTTTCACGAGGTTGCTAAAGTAAGAGAGCTGGCTCTTGCATGGCAGGCTTACCTGACAAGAAGCAAAAAATGCGACTTTCTGCCACATAAGCAACTGAAAAACCGGTGCATTGAACTCTTAAAAGATGAAGATGATTACGTCATTACCAAAGCCATCAAATGGTGTGCTTATTACGGGCTTAAAGAGGAGGATAATACTTATATCACCAAACTGCTCCCCTTTGTAAACCACAAATACTGTTGTCTTCAAAAATACTCGCTACTGGGCATTAATACGCTCCTCAAAAAAGTGGAATTTGATCCGGTAATTCATGATGCTTATCTTGCTTTAGCCAATGAAAAATTTGGCTATTGTTATGATGGACAAGCCACCGTCATCCATGCTTTACAACTGTCTCCTTCGGAGACAATTCAGGGTAAGATTAAGGGAATAAAATTTGCCCCACAGGATCGTTTCCCTATGATTTATCCCGATGAACATGACACAAGTAAAGATGACTTAAAATTCTTACAGGAAATCAGGAAATATGCACAGTACTAAACGGTATCGCCCCCAAATCAACACCCCAGAAAGAGAATCTTAAAGCGCCAACAATAGCTACCATAAACCCTCAAAATTTCACCATACGAGTCCCCATCTTCAACCACTCCCCCTCATTCTCCGTTTATTAGCTAGCTCAATGTCTATAAAGATGATAAAGCAGGGCATTCTACCCTTTCTTTGTGCATCAACAAGCCAGACACGAGCATTTCTTTTCCAGCTACCTTTTCGCTTCATTTTTAGAAGCTAAATCGTCCATACTATGTTAAAAGTAACTACCCAAACCCCACCTACTCGTGACGAGGAATGCGCGCAGTATCTCCCGATAAAAGCGTTTTTCGAAAAAATGTCCCTTTCGAAAGAGGTCAATCCTTATTCGTCTACTTTTAGTTTTATGCCCTTTATTGAAAAAATGAGGGAGAAAAGAATTGGGATACACGAGACTATAGGCGTAGCCGATACTAGTGTTATGGAAGAGGCTGAACGAAATTTAATTGCTTTTTCCGATCCCGAAAAACTGGATACACTCGAAAAAAGGCAAGCGGTAATAAGTATGTTGTTCCCTGCGCTATTTTTTGAAGGCCAGATGGGTTTTGTATCGAAGCCATTCACAAAAGAGTTCTTTTACACAACACCTGCACTGCAAGAACTTTTTTCTTCAGATGATTGGGAAGTTGAAATATCTGGCGACTTAATCAAAGGAAAAATGGGGAGCCCTGCTATTGAAGCAGGAAAACTGATTCTTCATGATTTTCACGGACAACAAATTGAATCGAATTCCTATCAGACATTGACCTTCCGGCATCGGCAGACAAAGTTGGAAAGACACTTCAAAATAAATGTGATCTTGGATTATGTCAAAACTACACCGTTGAATACGCTTAAGCCTCTGGACCAGGTGCAAATCCACCAGCTTTTCGAGGAGTGGGGTAACGAACAATACTGGCTAGAAAACTTTCCACCAGAAGACTTTTCTTTTGAAGGCCTGGTCATTGGTTACATCCAGGACGTCACCGAGGTAGAGGTCCTTTCCAGGATGAAAGAGATGATGGTTACAGAAGTAGACCAAGATGTTGACAACGCGGATAACATTCGCCAGCAGCTCAGTGGCATGATCTGTTCTTACCTACAGATGCCTGATGTTGTTTTTGGCAGTGTACTCAATCGCGATTTCAAGTACGCGACCTTAGCCTCCTGGAGTATTCTTGGCGGTCTCCCTACTTTGGCTCAGTTTACCAAAGGAGATTTTTGCAACGACAGTACCTACGGTAAAACTATGAATGATGGCCAAACCATTATCATCGGTGATTTGCAACAAATAAAACAGCCGGGCAAAGTAACCTCACACCTGATTAAGCAAGGGTACCGAAGCCTGTTGCTTGCGCCACAAAGAAATAGAAATGGCCAAATATTTGGTGTCATGGAGCTTGCATCCAAACAGCCTTATCGCCTTAACAACCAACTCTTGGGTAAACTGGGGGAGATCATCTCTTTGTATTCATTGGGCAGCAATCGCTGGATACAAGAAATGGATAACACGATCAGTTTTTTCATTCAAAAGCAATTTACCTATATCCATCCTTCTGTGGAATGGAAGTTTCAGGAAGTGACCCAGCAGTTTCTCTTGTCGCCCCACGAGAACGGTAAAGCTCCAATCCTGGAACCTATCGCTTTCAAAAATGTATATCCACTTTACGGGCAAGCCGACATTGTTGGTTCCTCTAAAATCCGCAACCGTTCTATTGAGGCTGATATGCTCGATAACTTGCAACGGGTACAAAAGGTGATCAAAGCCTTTAGAAAGCTATTGGAATTTCAATTATTAGATATTTACCTGGCCAAAACCGAAGCCTTCATTCATCGGCTTGAGAATGACGGCTATGTATCCAGTGATGAATCGCAAATTGTAGAATTGCTCACAGAAGAGATTCACCCGCTACTGCGAGAACTCTGTGAAAGGTATGATCAACTCCCTAAAGAAGTGTTGAAAGAATATTTCGATTACCTCGACCCAAAATTGAACGTTGTTTACCGCAAGCGGAAAGATTATGAAGACAGCGTACATGAACTCAATGATCTTATCTCCAGATATATTGATCAGGAGGTTACTAAAAAGCAGGAATTGTTGCCGCACTTTTTTGAAAAATACGTTACCGATGGCGTAGAATACAATATCTATCTCGGGCAATCTCTTTTACCTGAAGGTAATTTCAGCCACTACTTTCTCAAGGATTTTCGCTTATGGCAACTCATGCTCATGTGTGAAGTCACCCGTTTGGTAGAAAAGAATAAACAAAACTTGCGGGTGCCGCTCTCGACAGCCCAACTGGTATTTGTTTACAACAATGCGCTAAGTATCCGCTTCAACATGGATGAGAAGCAGTTTGATGTAGACGGTGCCTATAATGTACGTTACGAAATCCTGAAGAAGAGAATCGACAAAGCAGTTATCAAAGGAACCAAAGAACGGCTTACCCTCAAGGGCAAACTGGCCATCGTATGGCTCCAGGAAAAAGACAGGACGGAATACCTGGAATACATTCATCACCTCCTTCAGCAGGGCTACATTACAGATGAAATTGAAGAACTGGAACTGGAGCGCTTACAGGGTGCCGATGGATTGAAGGCCCTGCGGGTAACGGTGGCGGTTTAACGTACGTAATGAAGGCATTAAAAAGCTGCCCCATCAAAGCGCTTGCGCTAAACTTCTTCTTTAAAACCGAGTGCCTCAAACGCAGCACTACTGGCCCTCCCATCGTTTAACGATCATGCCGACTTTTTCTTTATTTGATGCACTTTTGATCCTTGGCGGAACACAGGGCTTGTTCCTGGCCATCCTTTTGCAGCAACGGAAAGTAGCCAACCGGCCAGCGGCTAATTATTTGGTAGCGCTCGTTTTATTGGTTTCCTTTTTGTTGTTTGCTCGCCTGAGCTATCGTTCAGCGTGGCTTTACAGCTATGCAGAAGTCATCTTGTTGCCCGATGTGATCTTGTTTGTGCTCGGGCCTTGCTTATGGCTATTTACACGTCATTTGTTGCACTTGCCGATGTTACCCAAAAGCCAGTTGTGGTGGCATGCTATTCCTGCGTTTGTTCATGTTGTGGTGGCCAATACCGTTTTGGGGCAGCACCTCAATGGGCATTGGCATTTTATGGATGGGCAGGCCGTCTACCTTAGCTTTTTACTTATTGAGGGCGGGGCTATCGTTAGTTTGATCGCCTACCTCTTGGTCAGTTTTCGGTCAGCTAAACATGCTTTCCTGACGGGACAATTACAGGCTAGTGAAGCAGCCCGCCGATTTTTGCCGACATTTTTCCAGGTGGGCTTGGTGCTAGCAGCCTGCTGGACCTTTTCTTTTGGGTACAGAATTTTTGTTCACGATCCTATCTATCTCATGTATCGCGTTTTTTGGTTCCTGATCGTTGGTTACACCTTTTGGTTGGCCTATACGGTATTGCTCCAAGATGAACTTTTCACCCTTCCCTCCCCTGTCAATGACAAAACACTGAGCCCCGAAGAAGAAGCAACCCTTAACCACATCATGGAGTACCTGGAAGAAGAAAAACCTTACCTGGAACCTCAGCTCAAACTCGCTGATCTGGCCCAAGCTACCGATTTGCCCCGCCACGAGTTATCACGCATCATCAACACCGGTACCGGCCAGAGCTTCTTTGACCTGATCAACACTTTGCGGATTGGTACTTTTATCCAAGCTTACGAGGCTGCTGCCGAACACGAAAGATCCATCTTGCAACTGGCTTACCAATCGGGCTTCAATTCCAAATCGGCTTTCAATCGCGCTTTTCGCAAGGTTACGGGATCTAGCCCCAGTGAATATTTTAGAGAGGTAGTTACATCTTAGCTTTGTACTCATCCAGTATCAAGAAAACCGCGCAAGGCGGAGCCTGAAGCGCGAGGCCCGGAGGGAGCCTGCCTGCTCGGCCGCGCCTCGCGGGCAGGCAGGTAAGGATGAGCTGGTTCCGATCTTTCATCGGAATGGTAGTGCGCGCCTTGGCAAGCACTAGGAATGGAACAAGCGGTAGCCAGCGAAGCGCCGCTACAGCCCCTATAAACAGCGAAGCCCTTGATTTTTATTAAAAAAAGCGTCCCACTTTGTAAAAGAGGTCGATATTTTGTGGGTTTTGCGGGTATTTGCGAGTGATTTTCAATTTTATCACTCGAATTCAAAGACCTCCAAAAATGTTTACAAAGTACTTCTCGCTTGCGCTGCTGATCTTTTTCTCGCTTGCGCTTAACGCCCAGCAAGTCACCACCGTCGTTACCAATTCTGGCATTGACGATGCGCTGGTTATCGACGCCACAGGGCAGCTTTTTGGTGTTCGCTACCAAGGTTCTGCCATTTCGCGGTGGGTCCCCTTCGAAGCCAGCACGACGGTCTTCTCTGATGGTTTTAACACCCCCAACGGCATGGCCTTTGGTAATGACGGCACCCTCTATATGGCCGACAATGAGGGCAACAAGATTTATAAAATTGACACGGAAGGGAATGCCACCATTTTTGTTGATGACTTCAACAATCCCTCCGGCTTGATTTTCGAACTGGACAGCGACACGCTTATTGCCACCAGTTATACCGGCAACCGTATTGCAAAAATCGCCCCCAACGGCGAGTGGTTTCCCTGGAGCACCGGCGACCAGCTCAACGGCCCTGTGGGCCTCTGCTACGACGATGAGGGTCGCTTGTATACCGGCAACTTCAACAACCGCAAGATTATCCGACTTGGAGACAATGGCGAACAAACACTCATTGGGCAAGCCCCAGGAAACAGTAACCAATGGCTGGGCTTTATAGCTTATGCCAAAGGCTATATTTATGGCACGCTCTTTACTCAACACGAAATTTACCGCATGGACCTCGATGGCAATGGCACCATCATCTTGGGCTCCACTGCTGGCACGGTAGATGGCGATGCCAGTACGGCCAAATTTAATGGCCCCAATGGCATTGTGGCTACCCCTTCACAAGACACCCTTTTTGTATCCGATTACAATACCAGGGCGCTACGCATGATTACGGGCCTCGAAGATGGTACCACTTCAGCGTCGACAGCACTGGCCGCTTCTCTCCACTGGTCTTTATCCCCCAACCCCGCTACTGATACGAGTACACTGCGTTTTGAACTACAAAAGAGCAGCAGCGTATCTATTCAGGTCTTTGATCAGCAAGGGCAGTTATTGCTTCAAGTGCTGGACCGTCAAAATCTGCTGGCAGGCCCTCATCAGGTGCATATCCCAATGGCGAAGCTGCCCAAAGGAAGTTATACCATTCAGTTGTCGGTGGACGGGGGAAGACCAGTGAGCAGAGGGCTGGTGAAGCAGTAAGGGGTGCTATATAGTCCTCCAAGACAGACTATAGGTTGGCATCCAGCAACACCTGCCAAACCCCAGACGTTTGTTCCTGCCAAACAATAAGGTATTTACCACCGTAGCTGCCGCTGCATTGTCCCAGCTCCAGCACCAAGTGCTCCGATACCGGCTCCACGAAGAGTGGCGTCAGCGTGAGCTGGTAATCGGGGTTTTTCATATAAGCATATTCCTTTTCCAGCGCGGCACGGCTACGCAACAAAGGGCGATGATTGTAGTAGAGGGTGTTCGGCGTATACATCTCCTGTATCAGTTTCGCGACCTCATGGGCATTACAGTATTCCATCCATCGGGCACGTGCCGTATCAATGACGTCAGTGTCCGTCAATAGCTTGTTATAAGCAGCAGTAAATTGAAGGGCTCGGAGGGGTTCCGTGCCTTGGTTGTCCCAAATAATGACTTGTGCAAAAGCTTGATCATCCGCGGTTTCAAAGCGGCTAATTTCGTAGACGTACTGACCATCGCTACCTACAGGAACACTGCCTACCAACTGTCGGCCCGAACTCTTCGCGACCGACTCCCAATGCGCAGCTATTGCAGCAGAGCCTTCCTGTACAGTGCCGTCGGCCAAAATACTTACTGCAGCAGATGTATACTGCTCCGCACTCATGTCTTGCGAAAGTAGGTGCTTGCTGCTGTTTACTCCGCCACAACTTGTTAGAATGACGGCCGTAGCGATCAGGATAAATAGGTTTTTAAGCATAGAATAGACTTTAACTTCCACTTAGCGCCGTACCAAAAATACCAACGGCCAGCTCGGCCCAAACCAACAAAAACACAGCTAAGATAGCCAAACAAAGAAGAACTCGCTGACGGGGCTCGGTGACTTTACGCAATACCAACTCTATGGTTAAACCAGCGGTAAGCAGCAGGAAACCTGCAACCATAAAGTCGAGTAAACCCCACTGAACTTCGGCAGAAAATTGCATCGCAACTAACGGGATGAGCAATAGCAGCGGGATACTCATCAAAATCCGAACAAGCCTTGTGATTTGAATAGTCATAGCTAAATTGTGTTTTTAAAAGTACTTTGCTATTCAAAGTTATTGGCAATTACCATACAATGCAAGTATTCGCTGACTATTATACCCATAAAAATCAGTTAAATCTTCATGGATGTGCTTAAACTCGACGTTATACCATGTACCGTGAGATTTTAATTTCTCTCTACTCGCTTGTTATAGCAAGGCGGCAATCCGCTCCCTTTCTGCGGGTCTTTTTTTACACACAGGCAAGGTAATCGACGGCCTTTGATGATGTTCGACTCGCGCCCGATAGTTTTGGTTTGGGTATCAAAGTAGAACGTCCATGCAGTGGCGTCATTGGCTTCGGTGCCTGTCCAGAAGTCGATGCGCTCGTTGGGAGCTTGGGCGGGATTCATGAGATAGCACTCGCCGCTACCCGTCAGCATTTGGTAGGCGCGACTGGTTTGCCCACGGTAGATGTTGTCGATTAGATAATCAACTTCGCCGATACAAGGCAAGCGCCAGCCTTTGGCCTGACAAGCATCCAGAGCTTCCTCCCAGGCGTAGGGGCCACCTGCCAGCGGATCAGTCATAAACCACAGTGGGCCTACCTGTTTGAAGTTGGTGCCGTTAAAATCCTGGCAGGGCGGGTTGCTGCCGGTTCGGCTCACGCCTCCGGTTCCTGTGGGTAGTCGGCCTCCTGTTGTATTAAATCCATTGGGGGTTCCACTGTAGATGGTATCATGAACAGGGACCTCTACGGTATCGCGCACCATTGGGCATTGCCATTCCAGTAGGTAGCGTTGCACCCGTTCGGTAGAGACGGCTGTGTTGCGGTACTTGCGGAAAAAATCCTGGTAAGCACCGCAGGTTTTTGTGGTTTGTAACATTTGGTAATCCTGCCAGAGGGTGCCACATTGCCTGGTGGCGAGCAGCTCGCGAAATTCGGCAGCACAAGTAGCATCTTCGCCGTATTTGCTGAGGTAATTGACGTAAGCTTCGCAGGTATCTGCTTGCTTGGCTGCGTAGCAGGGATCTTGCTTTTGGGACCAGTTGCTGAGCAGCCAATAGGCCAAAGCACCAAAGAGGAGGGCCAAAAGGGCGATCAGTAACAACCAACGCAGGTTGCGGCTGCGGTTACTTACACCAGCACCTACCACTGCGGCAGCTACGGGCATCACCGCTTTGGTATCTCCACAGCCGCAGCATTGGCGACTCTCCTGTAGATCATTGATTTTTTGTAAAACCTCGGGATCAGCAGGACTACCATCTTCGGGTAGTAGTGACTCCAGGCGAGTCATTTCTCGGTTTACGTAACCTTCGATCACCTCGCGGCCAGGCCCCATTTTATCGATCAGGCTGGCATCAAACGCGGGGACTTTTCCACCAGATTCTGCGCAGCTTGTTTGGTGCAGTTCCTGCATATAAATTTGCAGACACTGAAAAGGTACTTCTCCTTTGTCATTGGCCAACTCCGAGCATAGCTTTTCTGCAATTACTTCCGGATTATCAATATCCATCTTGCCTTTGGACTTAAACAAGTCCAGCAAATTCAGAGATACATCAATCATTGACTTTTTGCTCAAGGGCTGCACCCGATAACGGTGAGTGAGCAACGAAGGGAGCATTTCCTCGTATTCCGCCAAGGGAGCCAGAAAGGTTTCGCGCAGGGATAAGATAATCCGATAAGGCAAGCTTTCTTCGGAGGTCAAGTACCGGATGAAAGCGAAAAACTCATTGCGTTCCTCTTCTGTGACTTCCGTTTCAAATAGTTTTTCCAGTTGGTCAAAAACCAGAAAAACGGGCTTTTGAACTTGCTCATGCAGCAGGGGCAACAAATCCATAGGGTCTGCTGCTTCGGGAGTAGGCTTATTGGTGAGGCTGGCAATTTCTGTACGTAGGGATTCCACCAGAGAGGGGAGCATTCCTCCGGCACCACGACGGTGCACAAAGAGTTCGCCCGGCACAGCCTCCATCCGGTTGGCGAGGCCACACTGAATGAGGCTGGTTTTGCCTACACGCGGTTGCCCGTAAAGAAGCAAAAGTCGGTTGTTGCGCGTCATAGCGTAGAGGTCTTCCACCTCCTGCTTACGCCCCATAAAGAGCGGAAGATCAGCTGCTACCTGTGGCTGCAAGACATTGAAAAGTGGCTCACAAGGGCCACCACCAGAAAACGGGGAAACGCCCATGGAGGGCGACATTCCAAAGGGTGCTCCCATCAGGGTAGTGCCGCCTCTTTCTTTGACACCTACTCGTAGCGTACTCGTATTTACTTCCACCCAGGGATAGTTGTCCATACCAGCCCGCAACCCCAAATCACCGATAGAAGCAATGCCACCAATCGCTTCCGGCAACTCCATAAAACTAAGCGGAAAACTATCGGCAGCGGCGGCATTGAGTACTTCTTCAAATACTTCAATGGCAGTCATCTTGTCCGTAAAAGCAGTGCTTGGCCGTACTACCTGTGTATCGTTACCAAAGAGTGCAATGGTATAAGCGGCATTGTTTTTGGCAATTGACACCTTGGTTTTCTTGCGATTTCGCAACTTCAAAACCAGCTCTTCCATGGCCAACAAGGCGGCGCTTTTGTCCGAATAGACTGGGCTGTAAAAAGTAGCCTGTTCAGCGTGCAATTCGTAAAAACATTCTGCCGAAACATACTCCGGGCCTAGGGATTTCAGGATGAATCTCATGTATCGTGTGTGTCTGCTCAAAAAAGCTATTTCGTTTTCTCTCTCCTAAAAGTAGGGAATGTTTGGTATTTGGTGAGAAATTATTTTTTGAACCACCACAGGCACCGAAGGTTTTTTGAACCATAAAAGGAAATATAAGGGATTATAAGCGCTAGACTAGCTAGAGTGAATTCATGAATTTAACAGGAGGAGAGCCCTGTACCACTTATCAAGCGCAAAGCGCACATTACCCGTTCAAGTTGTTCTCTAGCATTGCTGGTGTTTCAAAATGGGGTCAATGCCTGGAACTTGCTGCCATAATAAAACTTAATACTAACTATCATGGGAGCTCATCACCATCAGCACGACTTACAGATTACGCTTGATCCTAAGCTGTTTAAGCCGCTATTCAAAACCAAGGCATATCGTCACGCTTTGGGTATGGCCTTTGACTGGTTGGTTATCGCGGTCACTATCTATGTTTGTTTGCAATTCCTGAATCCCCTTACCTACCTTTTGGCAGTCGTTGTCATTGGTGCGAGAATGCACGCTTTAGCGATCTTGATGCATGATGCTACCCATTTTCGTTTCCTGAAAAATCGCTACTGGAACGATATGGTTTCCAATCTCCTGACGATGTACCCCTTGTTTACCTCTATCGCCATTTATCGTCAAAATCACCTGCGTCATCATCAGCACCTGAATACGGATCACGACCCGGATTGGGTGGCCAAGTTTGGCAAGCCGGAGTTTACGTTTCCTAAAACCAAGCGGGAATTTATTGGCACACTTCTCTCTTATCTTGTGTTGTACCAAGGCACAAAAGATGCTGTATGGTTCTTGCAGCGTTTCCAGGCTCCTGATGCTAAAACCCATACGGTACAAGAGGCGCGTTGGCCCAAGTTGTTGTTTTACGTGGTGCTGTTTGCAACCCTTACTTTCACCGGCACCTGGTTGTACTACCTGATGTTTTGGTTCGTCCCTTACCTTTCGTCTTTCTTCATGTTTCAGTACATCCGCAGCGTGGCCGAACATTACGGCGAGATGGCCTATGATGATATGCTGTCTTCTACGCGCACCGTTAAGACCAATGCTTTTGAGCGCTTCCTCATTGCGCCGCACCAGGTTGCGTATCACCTGGAACATCACCTCTACCCAGGAGTGCCTTACTACAACCTGCCAAAACTTCATAACCTATTGATGGAACAAGAGGAATACCGGGCCAAGGCGCATATCACGGAAGGGTATTTAAGCGGGTTGCTCAACGAATTGGGCGGAAAAATGATAGTGGAAGCATAGCCTATTTGGGGCCATGCCGTCTCCCGACTGATGCAGTCGGGAGACGGCACCTGGCTATCCGCCGCTCCATAGAGCTGGGTTTCATGCCCAGCCCTACGAAACGGCTTCTATCCATTGTCCTGCTCTTCCGGTGGATCGGGATACGCCATGATCCAGCTACGTCTTACGTCCCGATTTCGGAACGAATTGGACTTGACGCAAACTTAATCAGTTCGCCAAAGGAGAGAGCACTCAGAAATCGATATGCCATTCTACTGAACAACCAGTTTGCCATTAGCCAACCAGCCTTGTTCGTTACTGATGGTAAAGAAATACATGCCGGCCGGCAAGTTTCCACGCTGTAGCCAAAAGCCGTCATCGTCTCCGGCCATCGTTCTTTGTAGCTTGCCGCTTGCATCAAACAATTGAAGATGTAAGTCTGTCGATTGCGCAGACAAACCTTCTACCCATATTCGGGCACCATCTTTTATCGGATTGGGAGCAATATTCACAGTTAGACTTGGATCAGCCACTACTACCGTTTCATTAATAATGTCAATAAACTCTTTCACTGTATGAAAGACGGTATTGGTAATAATGGGCGCATTGAAATCAAAGTAAATGCCAGCACTGTTTTCAATACGCGTCTCGGCTGGCAAGCGATCATCTTGATCGATTCGGAAACTTACAAAACCCTGGGAAGCAGCCAGGTTTGCGCTACTGTCCGGCAGTTCAATATTAGGGAAATGGAATACCACTGCCTGGTCTTCAAAGTACCATTCGTAAGGGTGGCTAGAAGGCCCAGGACGAAGGGTCGAAGGATCTAAAAACGGAGAGAGCTCGTCTTTGATCACTACCCGAAATGCCGTATCTGTGCCTGTATTCTGAAAACGTATGGTGTATTCAATTGGGGTGTTGGCTGAAATACCGTGGTCTTCGCCAAAGCCTGCGGGGATGGCCTGCTTGTCGTTGGGGTCATACGAACCTACCACAATGGGGCAGTAAGTCACGGAATAGGGATCACCTGTATACTGTGCAAACTCGTTGAGTTCCGGGCTCCCTTCATTGGGGCAAGCATCAGCACCAATACTGATCAACTCCGCCCCAGGGGCACCGGGTTCTTGCTGCGCTATCAAAGTATAAGTCGAGCCGTTTTGGGGCACCACATCAGGAAGCATCTCTTGATCCGGGTCTAGGTTATAAATACCCTCACGGAGCAATACGGCATCTTCAATAATAACATACTGCAAGTCTGTGGCCATGCTTTGGGTACCTACGTTTTCAATTTCAAATTGGATGTTGCCATCGGCGCAAGTGTAGCGGGCATTCAAAAGAGCCCCCGTCCAATTCTCTCCGGGAACGGGACAAATTGTATCCGGATAAACATGGGCAGTGATGCACGATGCCTGCCCCAGCAGCATAGTATCACAAGCTAACAATGCCGTGATCATCAAGCTACCGCAGTCGTCAATTGCTAAATCGTCTAGATCAAAGGTATAAGTGTTGCCCATGATCTGAGTAGGTACGGAGGTAGCTGTAACAAAGGTGAGATCATCATTGAGTTCGACCTCCATGTATGTATCTTCGGAGGTAATCGTCCCAATATTGCAATAGTCAATCGCAATCTCCGTCGTGTCACAGGGGCGAAAATTGGTGCTGCTAATGTGTGTTTCTATTAAAGAGCATTCTACCACCGCCTGGAGTGCAAAATCAACGGCCAGCGTATCCAGGTAATCAATGGTAACCGGAATATCATTCACGCAAGGTTCCCAGTAGCTGCTGAGCGGAGTGATGGAAACGGTATAGTTTACGGGATTGCCATTGGTGACAAAAACGGGGATGGCATAATTGCCCTGCGCGTCGGTATTCCCAAAGAAATTGAGGCTATCGTTACTGACCTGAACAACCCAGTCTTCCAAGTTCAAATCATCGACACCAGCGGTACAATCGAGATCTAGATCATGAAAAACATTACCTCGGATATTACCGCCTTTGGTAAGGCCGAAAGTGTCGGTTTTTACAAAATAAGCAAAGGTCGTCCCTGGGTTTGAACCCGAAAAGCGGGCGCCGCCCATCAGGTATTGCCCCGCAGGGGTAAGCGTAAGGTCATTGAAAACATCTGCTACAAACCCTGCCGCGTTGCCGCTACGTGGATAGTCGCGCTCCCAGAGTGGTGTGCCGTCGCTTTGTAGCTTTACGATGAAGGCGTTTTTTATACTCGTGCTGAGGTAGGTCAAGCTGCCAGAAACCACCAGGTTTCCTTGTGCATCTTCGATAATGCCAAGTCCTTCGGCGGTGTAGCTATCGGAGGTATAATCTTGTCGCCAGAGGATGTTTCCTGCCGCGTCTATTTTGAGTACATAAAGCGCCTCGTCAGCCGTTTGTCCGCAAATGGCGAAACCACCGTCAGCTGTAAGGATCATGTCTTGAACATCATCACCTTCGGTCCCTGCCAGCATCGTTTCGGACACCGTTTCGCCAAACTCATCGGTCTTGACCAACCAACTTGTTGTTGTAGGCCCTGGCAAAAACACTGTGTTTTCTTTTAACACCCAATAGCCACCGTCAGCTGCCGGAATAATTTGCACTGCCCTATCGCCTCCAAGCGTCATTTGGATATTGGACCACAAAACATTACCATCGTAATCTACTTTCACCATCAGCATATCTGTGCCATCATCATCAGGCGTCACATCGCTGGTAACGGTACCCAAAGCCATGATTTGCCCGTCATTTGTTTTCACCAAGGAAGCTCCGAATACATAGTCTGGAAAAAGATCGTAAAGTGGCTTGTGCCAATCCATCACATAACCAACTGACCCAGCGACACGTACCATCTTCACAAGATACAGTGATTGGCCCGCTGCTAGTTCGTCGGTTCGTTCGACTAATACGTAGACGGTATCAGCAGTATTGGTTACTCCAGCAATAGGGTAATAGTCCAGTTCATCCTCCTCCCCTGTAGGGAGATTAACGCCCGATTGACCAGACACTAAATTCTCGTCACCAGCAACCGTATAAAGCGTAAAAGAAGCCCCTGCCACGCCACCAGTAGCTTGAGCAACTACAATCGCCAGGTTATCGGTATAGCCGATAACGTCAACAATGTCGTTCTTGGCAAAGTCGCCACCACTACCAAAATAAAACCACGTTTGCCAGCCTTGCGCACTTACAGCTCCTGTAGCCGCAAGTAGCAATAAACAGGAGAACACAACTTTGGTCAGGGAGAAAAAGGGGAGATTAGTTTTCATCATTATGTTCCGTTTTATCTTTTGGATCTGTTCTTTCGTAATACGTTCCTGACAAAGGTGCTTGATGAGGCCCGCAAACACAAGAACAAATAATACCATTTGTGGAAATTATTATTATTAAATTAGATCTTAATTAGCTTATTTAAAGATTAATAACTATTTATTTTGTAGAAATAAAAAACGCCCCTTGTGCCTCTTTTATATCAATTACTGGAAAAACTGGACAAAACAGCGCTCCGAGAGCTCAAGAAATTGGTACGATCTCCTTACGTAACCCACCGCCAGGATATCCCCCTACTCTTCAATACACTTGCCAGCTACCGTTACCAAGGCAAACCATTCCCTACTAAGGAACACTTGTTCAAATCGATTTTTGATGACCAACCTTATGATGACCAACTGCTAAGAAGCCTCATGAGCGACCTGCATCTGATCATCGAAAAATACCTCACGTGGAATGCGGTGACAGCCGATGAAGTCTCCAGTCACCTCGCCCTGGCAGGGTTTTATCGGCAACGAAACCTTACAAAACACTACGGTAGGGCTATAAAAAAAGCAGATCGAAAACAAAGCCAGCACCCCTATCGCAATGCTGATTTCTTTCAGAATCAATTAAAATTCCAGCTAGAAACCAGTAAGTTTCAATCTACCCAAAAGAGGACAGGGCATCTTAACTTACAAGAAATAGGCGATACGATGGACGTGCTCTACCTCGCCCAAAAACTCCGCCATGTTTGCTCTCAACTATCACATCGGGCCGTGTATCAGACAGACTATCAGTTTGGTTTACTCAAAGGATGGATCGACGAATTAGAAGGCAGCCCTTACCTGGAGGTGCCTGCTATTGCCTTGTACTATTACTGCTATCGTTTTTTGACGGAGGCCTATAGTCAAATGTACTTCCGCAAATTCCGAGAGCACCTGCTTATCCATTACTCGCAATTTCCGCAGGAAGAACTCAAGGATTTGTACCGGGCTGCTATTAATTTCTGTATCCGAAAACTCAATGAAGGTAGCCTCGAGTTTACTCGCGAAGGCTGGGAGTTATATCAGGAAGGGCTCCTGAAAGGCTTTTTTATCGAAAATCATCAGTTGTCGCGATTCACTTTTGACAATATTGTTGGTTTTGGCCTGCGGCTAGAGGAATTCCTGCCTGTGGCGCAATTTATTGAAAGTTATAAAAGCTACTTACCTCAGGATTATCAGGAAAGTACCGTCTATTTCAACCTGGCTCGGCTGGAATACGGTCAAAAAAACTATGATCAAGCCTTGGCCCATCTTCAGGTTGCCAATCCTAAAGATTTGGTCAATCAGCTGATCGCTAAAACCATCCAACTAAAAATCTATTACGAGGCCGAAGAATTTGACCTCCTGGAGTCTCATCTCGATAGCTTTCGTTTGTTCATCCGCCGAAGAGAGGTAAGTGATTACCATCGTAAAAACTTTCAAAACATAATAGCTTACACCCGTAGGCTCATCACCAGTAATCCTTACGACAATGAGGAGAAGCAAAAAAACAAAGCGATGATCCTGCAAGAAGAAATTCTGTCAGAACGCAAGTGGTTACTGCGCAAGCTGGAGGAAATTTAGCATCCCCACTTCAAAACCTCCTTCGTATATTGGGAAGCGATTACATAAGTAAACAACAAAGCAAGATGAAAAAGCTCAACAAAAAGGAAGTAAACCAAGAAGTCTTTGACCTCTACGACCAGTATGCCCACAACAAAATAGACCGGCGTACTTTTGTCGAGCAACTATCCATGTACGCTGTAGGTGGGCTTACTGTTGCCAGTTTAATGGACTACTTGATGCCTAAATACGGGAGCAAACTACAGGTACAAGCCAATGATCCGCGCTTGAATTCGGAGTATATCCACTACGACTCTCCTGAGGGAGGTGGTAGTATTAAAGGTCTACTTAGCCGCTCTTCGGAAAACACAGAAAAGCTGCCGGGCATCATTGTGGTGCATGAAAACCGGGGCCTCAATCCTCATATCGAAGACGTGACCCGTCGGGCGGGGCTGGCAGGTTTTATTGCTTTGGGCCCTGATGCGCTTACGCCGCTGGGTGGCTACCCCGGCAACGATGATGATGGCCGTACCCTGCAACGGCAACGTGACAAGCAGGAGATGCTCGAAGATTTCATTGCTGCTTATCACTACCTTAAAGAGCACCCGGAGTGTAATGGCAAAGTAGGCGTGGTAGGTTTTTGCTTTGGCGGCTGGATATCCAACATGATGGCCNNCGTTCGTTTGCCGGAAATGCAAGCAGCAGTCCCCTTCTACGGTAGCCAGCCCAAAGTAGAAGATGTGCCTAAAATAGGAGCAGCGCTACTCCTTCATTTTGGTGAATTGGATGAGCGCGTCAACGCTGGCTGGCCAGCCTACGAAGCTGCACTTAAAGAACACGGCAAAACATACACCGGCCATATTTATCCTGGCGCCAACCACGGTTTCCACAACGACACCACCCCGCGCTATGACAAAGACGCTGCGGAATTGGCCTGGACACGTACCATCGATTTCTTTCAGGAACACCTGCAATAAGCTGGGCTTACTATGTTAACGATAGCCCTCCTGATTGTCACCGTTACGGTCGCGGTTGTATTTTGGCTTGATCGGCAGAAATCTGCACCGATCAGGAAGCTACTGGAATGGTTTCCTGCCATTCTCTTTGCTTACGTCATTCCTGCTTCGATCACGCACCTTTTTCAACTGGACTTGGCCAGTGTTCAATTGCACCAATGGAGTAAGGATTTCATCATCCCGTTGGCTATTCTTTTTGTCATGAGTGCCCTTTCGTTTCGGCAGCTCAAAATCATTGGCCTGCGGCCTATCCTCCTGTTTGTGATCGGTTCGTTTGTGATTGCAGTACTCGCTCCTTTGTTGGTACTGTTTTCCAGTCTTTTTTCCGATCAATGGACACAGTTGGTCATCACGGAAGAATACTGGAAGGGCCTCGTTCCTATTGTCGGAGGGTGGATTGGAGGAAGTACCAGTCAGTTAGTACTCAAAGAAGTAGCCGAATGCCCGGAAGGGCTCTTTCTGGCCATTTTGGTTTTGGACAATGTATTGGTGAATATCTGGACCATCCTCATGTTTCAGATGATCAAGCGCAGCGACCAGTTCAATAGTTATTTTGGCATTGACGATAAGATTCAGGACTTTGTTCCCGACGAGATCGACCTTCAGAAAAGCAGCCGCTATAGTATTGTGATTACGGCTGTCACTTGCCTGCTGGTGATGTTGGTCACGACTTATTTCGTAGAAGCTTTCCTATGGAAAATCGTTTTCTTGTCGGTTGTCGGCCTCTTACTGGGCAACTTCGTACGGAGCTGGAACCATAGTCTGGTGCTCAAAGCCGGTGGCCTGTTCATCATATTGATCATGGCCATCCTGGGGCTAAAACTCAACTTCGGGGGCTTCTCGCTGCCGCTGTCAATCATTGGGCTGGTAGTCATCTGGCTCCTGTTGCATTACCTTTTTATGATGCTAGCGGCCAGGGCGCTCAAGCTCCACATGGCATGGGTGCCTATTGCGAGCATGGCCAACCTGGGAGGAATTTCCACCGCACCGGCCGTCACTGCTGCTTATAACGAAGAGTGGATGCCCCACGCCATTGTGCTGGCTATTCTCAGTATGGTCAGTGGTACGACCTGGGGCTTGCTCACTATCCTTCTTTTTCGGTGGATGGGAGGGTNNAACTATGTGCCTATGTGATAAAAAGCACTTTCTATATGCCTATGTGATAAAAACTCAGCATCCTTACTTAAAAGTATTATTACGCATCACCAAACCTTGCAGCTGCGTATCCATAGCAATTTGCTCATCGGGAGGCCAACCCATCATTCCGCCTTTTTCAACATGGCTGAAGTAGATAACGTTGCCGTTGCCATTCTCTTCGAAAATGTTCCCGTCCAGTAATAGGGATGGGCCTTGATAAATAATGCTGTATTCACTGTTTTCGTGAATAAAATTATTCAATACGCGCAGGTTATCCACATTGTAGGAAGCGATGCCTACGATGCCGCTACCGTTCAGGTCGCAGCCTTCTACCAATATATCCGAGCTATTTTCAAGCAATAAAACGTTGCCTGTACACCCTACCGGGCCTGACGGTTCTATGTGAGTTGCTTTGAAATTGATCAATCGAATGTTACTGCAATTAGCCACATGAATCACATGATCTGAAAGCGAATTCACGGTAAGCGTTGAACCATTACCATCAATGGTAATATCCTGTTTTCCATCCAGCAAGATCGTTTTGTCCAGTAGGTAATCTCCTTGCTTTAGTTTCACAGAGGTACCGGAGGTCAGTGTATTCAAAGACATTGTTAAATTGTCCGTCACCAGTAAGCCTGCACTACCGCAAGAGGCAGCCAATAAGGAAGCAACAAAAATAAAAAGGACTATTTTTTTCATAACAATTGGAAATTTACGGCAAGGTAGAAGATTACGAAGAGCTTGTTGCGGAATTTCGCAAACTGACGGTAAAGCAGTGTGAAGTTTTTTGGAGCATTCAGCGACGGAGTTAGTAAAACCAGCTTTTGGCATCCCCGCCACCTGCGGGGCGGCCGGGCTATCCGGCACCCTGCGGGATGCCTCCTATCCCTGGCTGTGCTCGCTCCGCTGCGCCGCGCTCCCCTATTCGGTCCGCACAGATTTGGACGCCCTACCCTATCCCCTAGGGTGTCCAATCTGCTGATAAATTGGCGTGACGATTTTTCAAATAAACGCTCCTGTTAGTCCCCAGACTAACATGCTATATCCCGCTGGTCTCCCGACCAGCATTGCACATACGCTGGTCGGGATAGTCTGGAAACTACAAGGAGCCTTCGTTTTTTTCATCTCTATCCTCTGTCATAATGATCCCACATAGTGATCCCTTCGGGCTACCAGAAATCTCCTGTCCGACTAGTCAGGCGGGTTCTACTCCTTTCGCCAACTGGCGACGCCCAACTCATCGCAATATCCCCAAATGAATGATCCGCCCGCCGGTCATGTTTACCGGATTGGTACTTTTGCCAATCACAACACCTGCCTCGGGGGCCAAGTAGGTCTCGATTACATCCCCAAAAGCATTCTTCAGAACACCGATTACCTCCCCTTTTTCTACTCGCTGCTTTAATTCCACGGGAATATCTAGTAAGCCTCCTTGTGTTGTATAAATCCAATAGGATTTCTTACACACAATGGCCGCATCTGGCTCGTCTTTCGCTGGTGAAGACATCATCTCCAACCATGCTAAAGTGTTTAAAATGCCATCCACTCCTCGCCATGTCATTTCCGGCTGGTACACTTGAGGGTCTCCGTATTCTACCGTAATGGTCGGAATACCATTCAGTACAGCTTCGGCGCGTAAGGTACGAGGGCTACCAGCGCCAGCACCAGCTGATGGGATGCCTTTATTATCGAGAATAATATCCGCATACTGCAAAACGGCCATCTGTGCCAAGGTCTCATCTGCCATATCTGCGCGGACATACATGCTGTTAATTCGGCCAAAACTAGCCGTGTGCATATCAATTTGGTAATCAAAATGCCGGACAATCTTATCAAAGATTCGAAAAGCGTATTGTTGGCTGCGGTTACCATTCTCTTTACCTGGAAAATTGCGATTGAGGTCTTCATCATCAATAAAGCGGCGGCTGTCCAGGTTCAAACTGACCACATTGAGGCCGGGGACGCCAACGACCGTGCCGCGCAAGTTGTCTAAATCTATCTGCTTGAATACCTCCTGAATGATCGGAATACCATTCAATTCATTGCCGTGGATCGCGGCGGTCAATCCCAGCACAGGCCCTTCTGCCCTACCTTTCGCCACCATAATGGGCACGTACACTGGTTGGCCCAATCCATTATCCACCAAATGGAGATAGTATTTACTGACCTTCCCCTCTGGAACCACAGCGAGATCTAGCTGATCGATGATTTGAATATCGCTCTGGCTATTTAAAAAACCAAAAAGACACCCCACACACAGAAACAACAACATGTACTTTTTCATAGCAGCAAATTCTAGTTCGGAATAATACAAAAACAAGCTCTTGTCACCATTTCAAAATCCAAACTTTTCTCATTGAAGAATAAGAATATTCATTAACTGAAAACAATTGAATTACACCATTATTCTTCGCAGATATAGTTCCATCTGAATAAGATGCATCTATTTCAGATATCCTACTTAAAATGTCAAGTGGACCTTCGTTCATATCTCCAGTATATTTTAGAGAGTAGGATGGGGGGATCTTGAACAGGAATTCATTATCAAGTCCAATCTTGAGTGAATCACAGTAGTTAAAGCTACAGGTTTCACTTTTATCATCACTTTTAAAAATCGTGAAGCCGCAATCATTATAGACAATACATTCAATTATGGTATCCTTCAATCCTCTCCACTCATCAGTTTCTTCCATTAACATGGCTATATCAACGTAACAATCAAGTTCATTTCTAATCTCAATAGTATGCCAATGTTCACAACATGTAAATAATACCAAAAGGGTTCCAACAAAAAATAATTTTTTCATCTTTTCAGAATCGTTAAGCTTTCTTGGTATTGCGCAGAAAATAAATCGCCTTTTGTTTTCATGCTCTTAATGACGGCTCAGTTTATTTTTTCACACAATACTTACGGTCTCATTTCCTAGAATGAAGATAGCCTAGTGCCTGTTATTTTTTTAAAAAAACATGAGTCATCCCGAATTTTGATGGTCATCAAAATCCGTGCTGACCAACCGCAAAACCTATAGTTAAAGAAGAAACCCCACGATTTCTATTAGTGAAATCATGGGGTTTTCTACAAAAGTCAGATAAATCAATCTTTTCAGCTATTTAATGACTCTTTCTAAGTTAAAGTCAGGCTGGATTTTGGCCTTAGCCAAAATTCGGGATGACTCATGTTTGCTTTTCAGCTAAACTATTCGCACATAATTATTGCTGTACCAGCCCTGACGGAGCGTTATTGTCCTGAATGGGGACCGTTTTCAAGTAAGCCCAAATCGCTGCAACCTCATCATCGGTAAGAGATGTAAAAGGCGGCATTGTTGACGAGAGCATCCGCCCATCGGGCCGGCGGGCCTGTCGGATAGCTTTGCCAAAATCATCCAGGGTCCACTCGCCCAAGCCATACTCCGGGTGCATGGTCAGGTTGGCAGAGATGGTTAAGGGGCCAGCCACACCTCCTACCGGGTTGCCACCACCATAATAACCCTCTGAGAGCGAAGGCTCATGATCATTATTCGTTTCAAAAGAAGCCGAGTGACACTGGTAGCAATTGAATACCGCATCCGCAAGGTATTTCCCACGCGTGACCAAGTCATCCAAAGGAGGAGAAGGCACCGGGCCTTCGGGCATCGGCCCAGGCTTAAAGACCATCCTCGTCAGTGCTTTCGCCAGAAAGTTCAACTTGTTGTCGGGCCAGTACTTTTCTACGGGTTGCACCAAGGGCGCATCCGACCTCAGGTAAGCAATTACACTGTACAGATCTTCATCTGACATTTTAAAATACGGCGTCATAAACGGCAACAACTGAGACCCATCGGGTTTAATACCGGTTCGGATAAGATGAACCAATTCTTCGTCGGTATAACGCCCCAAGCCAGCCTCGGGATGGTTCGTAAGATTGGCCACATAGACATCCCCAAAGTCCTTCTCAGGTAAGGGGCGCCCCGCCAAATTTCCGTCCTGATTGCGATGGCAAATCACACAATTCATGGATACGATGCGAGCACCTTGCGCCAGAGCAAGAGAATCGCCATAAGGAATCGTTACATTTTCAGGCAACCGAACCTCATAAACAGGAAGTGGAGCCAGAGAATTGTAGGTTGCAGCCAGGGCTATAAGCACCGCCACCCCACCCAACATCCACAATAGAATTTTGAATAACTTAGACATAATGATTGCGTTTGGATAAAGAAATTACCCTTCGGTGGGTGGTGCAAAGGAAACTACAGGGGTTACCTGAAAACCGTGGATTACCCAGCGGTTGTTTCCATCCATTTTAAGAATCGCCATCACTACACCTTTAATAGCACTTACTTCCTCTCCGGCAGCATTGGTACTGTTCGCATCAACATTCAAGGTTACTGCGGCAATGGTAGGACTGAGGTACTGTACCTTTTCTGCTGAAAAAGAAGCGTGCCCCGTTTGTCCTTCCAGGCTTTTGAAATAGCCTATATGTGATTGAATCATCGCTGGCCGGCCCTGCATCCGCATTCCCATCGGATTAATCAGTTCGCCATCTTCCGCAAAGTAATTTCCATAACCGACGGCATCGTAGGCAAAGAAGGTCGTAATAGCCTCTTGGACCGTCGCTACTGCGGGATCGCTCTGCTGTGCGGATAAACCAGTAAAAAGAGAAGTGCAAAAGACGAGCGTAAAAACAATGATGTTCTTCATGACAAAGTGATTTTAGGTTAATAAAAAAGAACACCACAAAGATGGGGGCAGCACCAAGGCTACCGCTAACAGTCTCGTCGCAAATCTTGACTCATTTGTCGCAAAACGGGGTAAAACGTTTATTATCAGCTATTTTTCTGCCACGGAGGCACGGAGACACGGAGGTTTTTTCCTTTCCTTACGGAAGAAAACAGGAATAGACAAGGAAGCACCAGAACCCTACGACCCCACATCACTCGGCAAGACCCCGAAAGCGGTCTTAAAGGATTTGGAAAAATAAGAGAGGTTACCAAAGCCTACCGCCAGAGCAATTTCTGAGACGCTGCCTGCTCCTTGTTCCAAAAGACTTTTCGCCCTTTGGAGACGAAAATCACGGATGATCACCGTTGGCGATTGGTCCGTAAGGGCTTTCAATTTGCGGTGCAGTTGGCTACGACTGAAGGCTACCGCAGCCGCTAGGTCTTCTACCGAAAACTGCTCATTATCGAGATTCGCTTCAATGGCAGCTTGGACTTTTTGAAGGAATTGCTCATCCGCAGAGGTAACTGCTATTTCAGCGGGTTGCAATACCATGGTACGCCCATAGCGCTCGCGGAGTTGTGCCCGCTGTCGGATAAGGTTCTGCACTCGCAGCTGTAGCTCTCTTCCATCAAAAGGCTTGGTCAGGTACTCGTCAGCACCGGTTTCCAGGCCAGCCAGCTTATGGTCTTGGCCCGCCTTGGCAGTGAGGAGAATAACGGGAATGTGACTGGTTCGCTCGTCAGATTTCAAAGCTTGGCACAGTTCAAAACCATCCATTTTGGGCATCATCACATCGCTCACAATCAGGTCAGGGGTGTTTTCGATGGCCAGATCAAGGCCTACTTGCCCATTTTCTGCGGTGATGATGTGGTAATTACGTCCCAGTTGTTCGGCGATATAGTTCCTTAGGTCAACATTGTCCTCTACGATCAAAACCGTCGGTACTTCATCGTTTACACCTACAGCGATAGCACCACTGGTGGCTGGCGACGGGAAACCAGGAAGCGCCAAAGGAACAGCCTCTGCCAAATCTTCCTCCAGTGCCGCTGTATCCAATTGCGGAAAATGCTCCGGCAAGAAAGGCAACAGCAATAGGAAGGTCGTCCCCTTTCCTTCTTCGCTCTTTACTTCTATCTTCCCATCCAGCATCGTCACCAGCTCCTGCACCAGCGCCAAACCAATACCGGTACCGCGTGCTTCGGTACCTTCTATCTGGTAGAAACGGTCGAAAATGCGATCCAGGTCTGCGGCTTTTATCCCTGGGCCAGAATCAGCAACGAGCATTTGCAGGCCCTCTGCTTTGGCTTCCGCCTTAAAAGTAACCCGCCCACCTTCCGGCGTAAACTTAAAGGCATTGGAAAGCAGATTGACCAATATCTTCTCCCATTTATCGCGATCAAAAACTGCTTGTGGCAGCTGTTCAGGGAAGCTTATTTCATAATCAATATGCTGCCGTTCGGCCAGGCTTTCAAAAGAATAAACCAGCGCCCGCAGCAGCGGCAACAAATCCCCCTTTTGCAAATGAAGCTGCACCTGGCCGCCATCAATTCGTGATAAATCCAGCAGCTGGTTTACCAACAACAAAAGACGTTGCGTACTTCGTTCGATCAATTGCAGGTAACGGGTCTTCATCGTCACTTCTTCCGGCACTTGCGCATCAAGTCGTCTATTAATTCCTTCAAGAGCTTGCTGCACAGGGCCTAAAATGAGGGTCAGCGGCGTGCGAAATTCGTGGCTGATATTCGCAAAGAAGGTAGATTTAAGTTGATCCAGGCTTCTCAATTTATCGGCTTCAGCACGTTCTAGCTGAACCTCCAAGGCAGCCTCGCGGACACGGCTTCTCTGCCGGTTACGGACGAACTGAAAAACGCTCATCAGTACCAACGCGAAAAGAGCGGCACCTAGCAAGGTGTAGTTCCGCAACCGATTTTGCCGATTCAATTCCAAGGCCTGTTCGGCCAACTGGGTCTTTTGTTGTTCATTTTGATACTTCCGCTCCAGCCCGGCAATGACCTCCAGGTTTTGCTCTTGTAGCAGGCTGTCTTGCAGTACTTTTTGCTGCTGCAAATGAACGTAAGCCTGCTGGTAATCTCCTCGCTGTGCGTAGAGCCTAGCCAATATTCCATGAGCATCCTGGGCCAGGTTCAATGGCCCATTTTCGCGCGTCATTTCCAGGCTACGGTTGAGGTAATCAATGGCTTCGTCATAACGCCCTAGGTTAAGGTAGGTTTCTCCTATCGCATTGTAATTCGGAGCGAGGTACTGTATGCGGTCTGTGTCTTCAAAATATTTATTGGCCTTTAGCAAATAAGGAATTGCTTCTTCATTTTTTCCGGCAATCAACAGGGCATTGCCCGTATTTTGATAAGCAATTGCAGCACTTCCAGCATCCTCTCCCAACTGTGCGCTTTCCAGTGCCAAATGGTGGTAAAACAAGGCACTGTCTAATTGATCATTAGTAGAAAAAAAATTCCCCAGATCAGTATAGGCATAATGCCATTCTGAGGGGTCTATATGTTGCTTGCGCAAAGCCAAACCTTTTCGCAAGTAGAAAAGGGCTTGTTCAGGCTGCTCACTTAGGTCAAATGCTTCCCCAAGGTCATTGTACACACGTGCCAGCCACTCATAGTTTTCTTCTGCCTCTAGCACTTCCACTGCCTTTAGCAAGTGTACAATTGCCAGATCCAGCTTGCGCATAACCGAATAGGTCGCCCCCATTGCATGGTGAATCGCTCCTACCGCAAACGTATTCCCGAGCTGCTGCTGAACTAAAATATGCATACTATCCTCTATCAAAGACTCCGCCATTCGGTCCATATTGTAAAACGCATAACTCCGGATTTCATGGGCGAAAGCCTCCCCTTTCAGGAATCCAATGGCTTTGGATTCGGCCATAATCTCATTGGCAATCCGTAGCGAGGTATCGCGCATATCGTATTCACGGGCCAGGCTCAGCTTTAGCCGAATCCGGGTTTCTGCATCTGGCTCGGTAGTCAACTCCTGTAACAAGCTATCACGATAGCTGGTCTGTCCGCTCAGGCTATTCCTAAACAGAAGGCTAAAACTTATCAGTAAAAGTAGTAGGGTAGGTATTTTCATAACGTAGCTCTTAGTTTTCAGCGATGCCTTCAGCTGATATCTCTCAACTAAATTACGTTAATCCTTAAACTATTAACTACATAAACACCAAAGGTTTATACCACATAGCCACATGAATTTTCAAAAAATGATGTGACTATGTGGTAAAAAACGTTTAACAAACTATACCGGCTCCAGCGCAAATGCTGCCAAATCCGAAGCATCAAAGCTATTCAGGATCGAGGTGCCGTTGGTATGTAAACCATCTACATGGAGGTGTTCCGCGAAAGCGGCCTTGTCTGGGCAAGTACCTAGCAGGGTAGCTACCTTGACTTTGTTGCGGTAAATGTCGTCTGCCCCCAGGGTGTAGTTGCTGGTCGAACCAATCACCATTCCGCCAGTATCAGCGCTGACCAGTGGGTCGCTGCTGTTGCCCCGTGCCACATTGAAACTAAAGGTGGCAAAATCATTGGGGTGGCTCGCCCTAATCCGGAAGTTGACATCAGAGCTGGCTTTGTCGTTGTATTTCACAAAACCACACTCGGTAGACGAAGCTCGCCCGTCCACTTCTACATTGTAGATCGTTGCGGTACTTTTTTGGTTATCAACCCGCACTTTCATGCGGAAGGGCCGGAAGCTGTCCTCTCCAGCGGATAACAGATAAGCACTATTGGCAGGCTGCGACTCCCCGATATTTGCCGGGTTCGAGATTTGATTCACGGTGTCGGCTACATTCTGGCGTACGCCCGCTGCGTTGAAAAACTCCAGCTTGAACTCGTAGAGGCCGTCGCCCTTCAGCGAGGTGGTATCTACGATCATAGTCACCGTATTCTGGTTCCATTCTGCCGTTGGGTTGTTGGCCACATCGGCTCCTTTTGGTGACACGGGTGGTATCTTGTACCCATGTTCACTACCAATAGGAAACGGCCCCATCGGGAAGTGTTGCGTCTGGAAAGTCGTAATCACGCCGCTGGTTACCTCTATGGTATAAGCTTTGCTCATCGTACGGGTATCCAGTGGTGCCCATTGCTGGTCGGAAACCGAGGCACTGATGAGTTTATCGTTGTGCGTCTTGCGGTACGACCACCGGTAATGAGTGACGTTGCCACTAGGAAAGCCGCTGCCAAACTGCACCACCAAGGCCAGGTTGCTCGCAAATGGACGTACATGCTTGTTCGCTAATCCATATCCCAGGCCACTGGTAGCGTAACGGGTCAGGCCCGCCGTACGGAAAGTCCTTCCCTGCTGGGAGATACTGGCTGCCAACTGCTGCTCAATGTGGCTCACTTGTGCGCCCCAGCCGATGGTTTTCACCCAGGCGACTTCGCCTGCCAGTGGCTCGAAGCAGCCCATCGGTACGCGTGGATCGGTAACGCGGATGTTTACCTCTTTGCCACATTCGTAATTCCAATGCGTATAGCAGGGGATCGGCGGCTTGTATACAGTGGTGAGTTCGCCGTGAATTTCGTACTCCACCCAGAAGTAGAGGTCGGCTTTTTCTTCAAAAATCTGCTGCCAGAAGCAAGCCTCAAAGCGGCCATTAAAGTCGGTACGCACAGTTGTAATCTCGTCGCAACGATAGAACCAGGGCCAGAACATGGGCCACAAGCACAGGTAAGGCATGAATACCGCCCGTTGGTCTACGATGAGCTTGCGCATCTGCTCGGCACTGGCATTGTTCAGTTGTAGGCGTACCTCCTGAGGCAGGTTAATGGTTGCCAAACTAGCCGCTTGCTGCTGAATAGGCTGCCCGCCGATGGACCTAAGTTCTTGCGAAGCCAACCGTGCAAACGGGCGCGGAGGCAGTGGCAAAGGTTGCTCTTCGAAAAGTGGGGGATCAATAATCGGGTACGGAATTGGAATAGGGATGCGTTCCAGGAGGATATCGCGAAAACGATCCAGAATATGATCAGGTACCAGAGGCACCAATCGCAGGAAAGGGTCTACCTCACATATATGCACGAGGGCATTGCACAGGGGCATATCTTGCCAGCTGCCGTCAATCAAGAAGCGCTTGGTCACGCGGCCCTGCGTACAGCAGCGGTACCACCACCAGCGCTGAACCAGCTGATCGGGAACACGAGAAATATCGATTTCATTCTTCTTACCCAGCCGAATGGTGGGTTCATAAGCTTGTAGGCGCTCTGCGGCGGCCAAACTTTTGGGTTCCAGCCCTTTGGGCGGTTCCGGCATCACAAAGACCCGCGCATACCGCAGTTCTTCGGGTTCCAAGTTGAAATAAAGCTTATCGCCTTTGGGGTGGGTGCGAGCCAGCAGGTGACCATCTCGGTTATACGCCAACGCGATTAATCCTTCGGGCAACTCCACGCAGGAGTCGTCCTTAACTACAGGTTTCTTAGCCATGGTTTTTGGGTTTTAAGGTTTATCCCTTTATACCCCAAAAGCAGGCTGCGTTACCAATCAGCAGTATATTTATTTTGCATCCCCCCGGCCTGACGGCGGGGCCGGGCTGTTCGCACCCCACAAGGGGGATGCTGCCATCCCTGGCTGTGCTCGTCCCTGCGCTGAGCTTCCCTCCTACGTCGGTACGCGGGTTTTGGATTAAAGCTAGGGCAAATTCATGAATTTGCCCTAGCCCAACCGCAGCAAGCGACGAAAGAAGCTTATCACCCTTTTAACCATTATTTGCGGCAGATTTTTTCTCGATTCCTCCTCCTCCAATTCCTCCCGAATAGCCATTATCAATAGGCCTAAAGTGTTTTCACCGGTATTCGTTTTTAGATCTACGCCCCAGAAGGTATCACCCCACCAATTGCCCTCTTGAATGAAACTGTCGCCGGTTTCTAGTAGTAATCCTCGGTAGGGTTCTTGCGAAAATTTCACCTCTAACAACTGGCCCATCACCTCCACTTTGACCGATTGCCAATCCTCCCTAAGTTCAATTTCCTTACTTTTCTTCTTTACGGTGCCCGCAGAATTATTCGAGTCCGCACAGAATTTTTTCCATTCCATGTCATTGGATTTAGCGCTCATGTAGGCGTGTTCAACGGAAGCAAATAGCATTCCATTGAAATGAATCTCGCAGGGTGCAAAATTACTTAACCATTTATGTTCCTTTTTAAATTCTCTAATCATGATTTATCATTCTAATACCTAAACAGCTCTAAGAGAGCTGTATCCAAAGCCAGGAACAACAAGCTTTCTTTTTTGGTTCCTTGAAGAAGCTACCCTACCTGCCGCAAAAACCACTCCTTTTCGCCAAAAACTTCCGCATCTTCGATGCGCTGACGGAAGGCGGTGCGGGCTGCTTTGTCCATCGCGGGGAGTTGAAGTAGTTGGCGGGTAAAAGCCAGCAGGTGATGGTAATGAGCCTTGCGGTATCCCAGGTCTTTGCTACGTTGTAGGTAAACACGGAGGCTTTCCAGCAGACTTTCCAGCGGGTTGTATTCCCCCAACTCGTAGTAAATCTTGAGTTGTAGCACGCGAGCGCCCAGGTAAATAAAAGACGCTTTGGTGTCTACTAGCACTAGCTGCCGGAGACTTTCTTCCTGCTCGCCTTGCTCGTAGTAGATTCTCCCCAGGCAGAAATGATAGAGCGGCACCCGGAATTCGGGCTTCAACGAGGGTTTGTACTCCTTTACGAAGCCGACAGCCCATGGGTAATCACCCAGTATCGCGGCCAAGACAACAATGTTGACATAAGTGCTTTCCAGCAGTACACCATCGTCGAGAAGGTAGCCTTGTGCCAAGCTTAGGCGGTAGAGGGCAAAGGCCTCCTCTGCGTAGATTTTAGCTCCGGTGTTGAGTTTGCGGATGTAGACATTGATGACGAAGGTATACAGGTCGCGCATCTCATAAGGTGGAAAATATTGCTGGTAACTTTCAATGGCTTCCCGAAATCGGCTGAAATAGGTTTCTTCCTCTTTGGCATTGATGGCGCGATAGCAGTAATAATAGATGGCGATGGCTGGCACCTGCAAATAAGTAGGATGGCTCTCGACATAAGCCAAGACCTCGGGCAAAAGGCCAATGGCGTATTGCTCGGGGTTGATGGTCTGCCGAGAGAGGGCGTTGCAGGCCTGTCGGAGTTTGGCGGCCAGAAAGTAGGCGTCGAGTTCGTTGCTGACTTCTTGCAGGTTGGTTTTGGCTTTGCGGTTGCTGCTGAGGATATAATCGTAGCGCTCGAAGGAGAAGTCGTGCCGATTTTGGAGGTAGGCCGTGTCACGAAAATCCTGCTTTTCGAGGGCCAAGCCTGCATCTCGGATGGCTTCGGCAAAGTATTTCTCTTGCTGAAGTTTGCGGTAGGCTTTGGCGAGGTGAAACTTGGTTTGGGCTTCGTCTTTACGGATTTGCTGGAGCGCCAGAAACTCTTCGAGCAGCTTGAACAGACGAGAGGCCAGCAGGTTCCATTGGGTTCGCGAGAACGGCTGATCGGGGAACAAGGCCTGCCAGTGGTCTTCGGCTGGGGCTGCGCGCCCTTTTCTGTCTAGCCAATGGCCCAACAGCTGTTTTAAATCCTCGCGCTTGTTGAATAACGGAGAATCGACGAAATGGCGAAACTGGGTTTGCTCGCGGGAATTGAGCTGGTGAAGGACTTGGAAGAGTTTCATACTTTATTGATTATTTGGCCTAGCGATGTGCAGTAGCTGGCCTACAGGGCCAGGCCCGTAAGGGCTGAGCGAATAGCGAACTACGAAACGTAGCGCCCGACCGTTAGGGAGGGAGGCCCCGTATAGAGAAGGTACAAGACGAGGTAATCGCGCAGAGACGTAGAGCCCGCAGAGGTTTTTAACAGCTGATGATCAAGTGGATGCACCCCGGTAATTATTCATTAGGCACTCATTTTATCCAATTATCAAATCGGAATTCAAACATTCAATTAATTCGTACTCAAATATAGCTTATACGCTGTTTTACAGGTAATTAAATTTTACAAAATCTGTATTAAACAAAAATAATGTTCTTTTGAAACCCGATAAGAAGAGGCACTTTTGTAGTGTTGGAAAAGTTTTTAAAAAACAATGGCGATGAAAAAGGTGCTGATCTTGTGTTTACTGGTTGTTATTGGAGGCTTGCAATTGTTGGCGCAAACTTGCCCTATGGGAGATATTGTCTTGACGAGTCAGCAAGAAATTGATGACTTTGCGGCTACCTACCCTGGCTGTACCAGTTTGCAATATGACCTTAAGATCAGAGAGACTATTCCCGGAGACATTACCAGTTTGGCCGGACTGAGCCAGCTTACCGAAGTAGCCGGATACGTATTTATTGATGCGACGACGAGCCTCACGAGTTTATCCGGGTTGGATAATTTGACGGCAATCTACAACAACCTGTCGCTGTACGATAATGAAAGCTTGGTAGACCTTACGGGGCTAGAAAATCTGACTTTGATTGGTGGTGACCTGCGCTTGATTTCCAACTTAGCACTCACCTCTGTTGATGGACTCAACAGCCTGGGCCTCGTTGGAGGCGACGTAAACATTGCTGACCAGCAGCAGCTAAACAGCCTTGCTGGCATGGAAAGCTTGACCAGCGTTGGGGGAAAATTCAGATTATACACCAACCCCGTTTTGCAAAATCTGGCGGGTTTGGAAAACCTCAGTGCTATTGGTACCGACCTGGAGCTTAGTGATAATCCTGCTTTAGCAAGCATAGCCCAATTGTCATCTTTTACCAGCCTGGGAGGAAGCATTATCATTTACAATGCTGCATTGACTTCGTTGGAGGGCTTAGAGAATTTCACCTCCATCACAGGAGACGTCCAGCTAACGATCCTGCCCCAGTTGCAAAACCTTGATGACATCGCGGGGATTAGCAGCATTGGAGGGAACTTTACGGTCAGCCAATTATCACTCGTTGAACGCTTGTTTACCAATTCCTCACTTGAATCGATAGGGGGATTACTCAACATCGTAAGCAATGAGCAGCTCCTCAACCTGGAAGGCCTAGAAAACCTAAACACCGTTGGTAGCCTAGCTGCTGTTTCGAATCCGGCGCTCGTTGATTTCACCGGACTGGAAGGGCTCACGGAGGTTAATTACCTGTTTACCATATCGGGTAATGAAAACCTAGCGTCTTTTAATGGCCTAGACAACCTCGCCTCGATAGGGACAAGGTTACTGATTCTTCAGAATGATGCCTTGACTAACCTAGAGGGGCTCTCCTCACTTGGTAGCGTAGGGACAGATTTTGAGATCAAAGACAATGATGGGTTATTGAGCCTGAGCGGTATCGAACAACTTACGACGATTGGTGGCCATGTCATTATTGACAAAAATGCCGAATTGGTGACCTTGAATGGTCTGGAAGGTATCACTGTCATTAACGACCAATTGGAAATCACGGCGAATGGTGATCTGACAAGCATGGTCGGGCTGGACAACCTCACCAGTATTGGCGCCTATTTTATTTTGGAATACAACCTTTCGTTGACTAGCCTTTCCGGGCTCAATAACTTGAGTAATATTACCGGTCTTCTTTACATTTACAACAACGACAACTTAACTAACCTGAATGGACTGGAAGGCCTGACGAACCTACCTGGATCGCTGAGAATACATGGCAACAACGGCCTTACCAGCCTATCGGGATTAGATAACCTGACAACGATTGGTGGGGGCGTGGAAATTTGGAACCACTCTCAGTTGACTGATCTTACTGGCTTCGGATCCCTGGAAAGCATAGGAGGGTATTTTTCACTCCTTAGCAATCAAAACCTGGAATCGCTGGCTGGATTGGAGTCGCTGACCACCGTAGGCGGTTATCTATGGATCAGGAATTTTTCACTGGCAGACCTTTCTGCCCTCAGTAACCTGACCACCATCGGTAGCTACTTACAACTGGATGGCAATGATGCGCTGACCAGCTTGCAAGGGACAGAAAACATCGACTTTACGGGAATCGACCGGATAGAACTCCTTGATAACCCACTATTGGCCGTTTGTGGGCAAGAAAATATTTGTGATTATATCGTGACCGGCGGCAACGTTATCCTCTCTGGAAACGCCGACGGGTGCAATGAGATTGAAGACCTTTTGCAAAACTGTTTTGCGGATACACCACACAAAAGCCTGGTAGGAAGAGTGGTTGCAGATACCGACCTAAGCTGTAGCGAAACCAACGGGGAAGAAGGCATTGCCAATTGGCTGGTGGAAGTGAGCAGTGCTACCTTTAATTACGCGGTCTCTACGGATAGCCAAGGTTACTACTGGCTGCCTGTACTCCTGGGGGATTACACGCTAAATGCGATTTCTCCTTCTGTTTTTTGGACTTCTTGCTTTACAGATACGCTTTTGCAAGTGACAACACTTGGAGATTCGACGACTACCGATTTCTTCATGCAGCCGCAAGGTGACTGTCCGTTTATAGACTGGGATGTGACGATCCCACCGCTACGGGTTTGCCAGACGCGAACGATCACGGTTGACTATTGTAACAACGGCGCACTGCCTGCCGAAGACGTGATCTTCACCGTGACGCTGGACCCTGTATTGACGATAGACACTGCTTCTGTGCCTTACACGGAGGATGCGAACGGCGTACTCTATTTCGATTTGGAGACGCTTGATCTATTTGAGTGTGGCCAATTTACCATAGATGTCTTTCTGGCTTGTGAAGGGGTAGAGATCGGCGATTTTCCGTGTGTGGAAGTTGCGCTTCTTTCAGATGAACTCTGCGCACCCGACCCATTGTGGGACGGTTCTTTGATCACGGCCAGTGGCTACTGTGAGAACGATAGCATTTATTTCCAGCTGGAGAACATTGGCGCAGGCGGCATGTCGGCCCCTGCCCAGCTACGGGTAGAGATTGTGATCGACGACATCATTCTGATGCTGGAGGTTGATGATTACCAGTTGCCTGCGGGTGCTTCCCAGGTGCTACAATACGAAGTGCAGGGAGAAGGCCTGAGACTGGAGGCCGACCAAACGCCCGGCCACCCGGTGTACAACGAAGTATCGGCAGTGGTAGCGAATTGCAACAGCACATCGGACGGCAGCTTCGTGATGCAGCTTCCGATGAATGACGGCGACCCTTTCTATGGTGTTTTTTGCGCCCCGGCTGTTAATTCTTACGACCCTAATATCAAGACTGCTTTGCCGGCCGGGGTGGGGCCAGAACATTTGATCGACAAAGACTGGACGCTGAATTATATGATTCAGTTTCAGAATACGGGTAATGATGTCGCTTACGAAGTGGTTATCGCAGATACGCTCTCTGAGGCATTGGATTTGAGCAGCATTGACGTTAAAGGAGCCTCTCACCCATTTACCTGGGAGCTTACACCGGAGGGGGCCTTGGCCTTTACTTTCGCTGATATTTTGCTGCCTGACAGTACGACCAACGAGCCAGGGTCGCACGGTTTCGTGGCGTTTTCGATCGCCCCCAAAACGAGTATTTTGCCCGGTGAAACCATTGAAAACACAGCACATATTTACTTTGACTTCAATGATCCTATAGTCACCAACACAGTTGATCATACCATCCGCAAACCGGTTGTAGCGAGTAGCGAGCGGCTGGATTGGTGTGCAGGTGAGCTGTATTATGGCCTGCCTATTTTGCAAGATACCAGCGTGGAGATTTTCGTCTCTTTCGTCGAGTACGACAGTATACATTTTGTGCATTTCAATGTTTCGGAAACAGCCTTCTCTGTTGATCTGGAAATCCCTGTGGGTGAGTATTTTCAGGATATTTTGATCACCAACGATACCAGCATCACCATCGGCTATGTTGCCATGAATGGCTGTGACAGCCTGGTGACCTATTCCATTGATGTGCTCACGAATACTAATAGCCCTGACGCATTTGCGGGCACTCAAATATATCCTAACCCTGTACGCGGCAACCTTCAAGTAATGCACCAACAAAACGGCAGTTCACAAACCTGGATATTAATGAACAGTATGGGACAAGTATGCTGGCAAGAACAGCTAAAACCTTACCAAAAACTGAACCCGATAGCCATGAGCAAGTATCCCGCAGGCATCTATTGCTTACAGGTTACAACGGAGCATGGGACGCGGAGCTGGAAGGTGTTAAGGGTTGATGGTTGATGGTTGATGGATGGCTGTTGCTTTTTCTAGGCAAATTCATGAATTTGCCTAGAAAAAGCAACAATTATTAAGCTTACTGATTGTGGTGCTTCACTGTTTCCAGTACAAGCGCAACATCGGCCTTGGTGGCCCAGCTGAAATCGAGTTTGGGGCTTGTCCATAATTCGCCATTAGAGGGCTGGATAAAAAACTGCAACTTCCGCTGCCAAGGCAAAGACTTGTAGGTGCCGATCACCTTTACCTGGGTGTCTTTAGCAATGGTGATAGTCCTTTTTTTCTTGGGGTTGTAAAAATACAAGAAGCGTGCGTCTGGCACGTAGAGGTCTATGGCTAACTGTCCTTCGCCTTTTCGTAATTCAAAGAGGGAAGGTTTTTGAAGAAAGTCAAAAACCAGCAGCGTTAATAGCACCGGGAGGCCCACATAACTGGCAAGGTTCTTAATAATCAATGGAGCGCCTTCAAAAAAGGTTCCGTAACCGACCACCAACAGCAATGTTAGTAAGATAATATTCCGGAGACTTGTGTAACGCCTGAACCAGTTTTCGTTAGAGGTGATAATTTTCATAAAGAGAGAGGGGTTTACTTTATAATGCTTTTTTGTATAAAAGATACAGTGGAACTGCCTTTGTTTCTTTGTTGTTGGTCGGTATACTCATAGCATGGATAATTTTTAAATAAAATGGGACAAATACTATTCGCAAATTTTTTAGAGGATAAAAGAGTTTACCAATTGGCAAGACTTTTCTGGCTGCGTCATGTCAAAAACATAGCAGAAGAAAAAGGGCTAGCATTTCACGCTTACCTCAATACGGAAAGTGAATTTGATGGAAATCCTCTTTTCAATGCTTACTTTCCGAGTATAAACAAAGCCATCCGTATTATTCAGGTAGACCCTGCTGAAGCAAGTGCAGACATAGATTTAAAAGCGTGGCTTGACAATATAGCGATTGGTAAAAATGATAAAAACAAAACCACAGAGTTAGTTATTGACACAGTCTTATCTGAAGGTTCTAAATTTCCGGGCAAGCAACTTATCACGCAGTGGATAGAGGGTACAATCACTTCTGATCAAGATATTGAAAATCTTATTTCAAATATTGGTTAGTCTTACCATTACTCTGTCCCCCTACCCAAACCACCGTTTCTTAATTTCCTTGTAGCGCGTCCGTCCGATGGGCAGCAATACTTGGTTGTTTAGGCGTAAGCTGTATTTGCTACCGGGTTCTATCACTATCTCACGTGCTTCCTGCATAGATACCAAGTAGGACTTATGGATGCGTACAAAGTGCTCGGGTAGGAGAAGTTCCAGGTTCTCCAGCGTTTTGTTGTGAATAGCGGTAGAGTCGTCCTTTAAATGAAGTTCGGTATAGACACCTGCCCCTTGGATATAATAGATATCAGCTATTGGAATCAGTGTACGGCGGCCTTTCTTCTGAATAGCGAGGTACTTCAGAGAGCTTGCTGATTTTTCTCTTCTTTGTAAACGTTGGAGCGCTTGCGCCAGGCGTTCTTCGGTAAAGGGCTTGGGCACAAAATCCAGCACACCATACTCAAAAGCCCGGATGGCCTGATCGCGATAAGCAGAAATAATGATGGTAGGAAAGGGTTCGGCAACTACCAACTCCAACACTCCAAAGCCATCTTCCCCATTGAGGTTAAGGTCCAGAAAGAGGAGGTCTATTTTTTGGTTGGCAATGACCTCTTGGCCGGCCCGTAGCTCATCGCAATGTTGGATAGCTTTAATCTCCTGCCCCAGGATACTGCGCAGCATTCGCTCAATCCGGCGTGCGATCCGATGCTCGTCTTCGATGATCAGGATTTTCATACGTGCTGGATTCGGATGATCGTCTGCCAGCCTTCGGCGGTCGGTTCATTGATCAGTTCCCACCGACCTTGGTAGCTCTCTTGCAAGCGGGCTCGGATGTAGCGTGAGCCGGTACCTTGCCCCGCTTTGTTGTTTTTTGCCGCTGTTGAAGCAGGTCTACGCTGCGCCAAGGTGGTGAGGGTGTATTGGCGGTAAGCTGCTGTTGTTTCATAAGTTAATCGAAAGGTTATATTTCCATTTTCATTGGGTAAACCATGTGTCACCCCATTTTCCACGGCTGTATGGATGATAGCGGGTGGGATGATGTCGTTGGGGTCAATCCCTTCTTGCTCCCATAGGTACTTGATCTCTTTGCGGTAGCCCATGACTTTGAGGTGGTTTTTACACAGGCGAATTTCTTGCCTGATAGGGATTTGCTGATAATCGGCAATTTCATTGAGCAGCTCGAACTCATCTGCCAAGGCATGAATAAAAGCGGCTCCCTCTTTGGGCGACTCCTCCACCCAATCTATCAATGACGTCAGCGTATTCATTATAAAGTGAGGCTTGATGTTTTTCTTGAGTAACTCGTTCTTCAGACGTTCCGAACGGACCAAGGATGCCTCGTAAGCTAAACGTTCGTCTTTGCGCTTCAAGCTCATTACATAGAGCATCGTGAGGACAATAATCACAAAAGCAATGAAGATACTCACATCATAAGACGACATATAGTAATAGGGAATCCGTGGCATAAAATTCACTACAATGAAGCAAAGTACCAAGCCGGTCATTACCCACATTGCGCCTTTTTTCTTTTCGTAGATCGCATAGCCAACCAATAAAACTGACCATACCCAAGCCAAGGTTGAATGCTGTCGGGCAATCCAATCAAAATGACTATAGTACTTGTATTCCAGCGTACCGATTACGGCCAAAATGATTCCTAAACCTGCAAGTTTCCACGGAAAATTAAAATGGGTCATAAAAAACAATGGGATCAAAATACCCAGCGAAAAGTGCAGCCCATCGATGACCTCTAAACGCGTACGCTGAAAAGGGTAGGCGTAAACATGGTACAGTTTCAGGTATTCCATGAGAATGAGGCCCATGAAAACAAAACAAATCACACTAAAAATCAGGGTAGCATATTCCTTGGGTTCTGTTGCAAAAAAGAATAGGAAATAGATGGCCGTCAACAAAAAGCAGCCTGCCAGCATAAACATATACTTGCTCACTTGCAGCGACCCGCGAGTAAGCCTAAAGTAATCGTCAAAGAAAACGTAAGAATGCTGACCAGGTTGCTCGAAATCTTTAGTGCTACGCAAAGCTAACACGTGCTCTCCATCTCCTACCAAGCTATCGGGCAACAAGCTGAACCATTGGTAATCGCCCGGTATTTCGAAATAGCCATCTTCTCCGAGTCGGCCATTGGTACCTAAGTAAACGCCATCCCAATAAGCTTCATAAGCAGCAGTAGAAAACACCTGAATACCACACCCTCTACGTATGACTTCCTGCTTGGGGAGTTTTACCTTCATCCGTGACCAAAATATTCCCTTCCCCGTAGGATCTTGGTACTGGCCATCCCAGTGGCTATCATCGTAAGAGAGCTCTTTCCATTCCGTAGAATCGCCCAGCATTACCTCTTGCCACGCGTAAGTAGGGTTGTCTTCCCGCTCTTGGCACGATGATAAAACCACCACCAACAGGATGGGTAAAAGGATATAACAGAGGTTTTTCATACATCAAATATAGGGACATTCTTTGGCCTCCGATGCGCCGTTGGCAAGCGCATAGAGCAGTTGGCAAACTTTTGCTTTTACTTCAAGCAAGAAGCACCGATAATTGTGAAAGTCGCTGGTCAACAACCGACCATTCACGAATAAATACACCCGATATGAAACTGTTCATCCAACTATTCACCTTCCTTTTCTTTCTTCCTCTTTCGCTTTCTGCTCAGGCAGAACCGTCAACGGAAGGTGGGATCATCAAAGGCAAAGTATTTGACGAAAACCGACAAGCTATTGCTTACGCCACCATCAGTATTATGGACACTGAGGGCACCTTGATAACGGGTGGCATCACCGACGAAAAAGGCAAGTTTTCACTCGACAATATCCCCCTGGGGCCTCATACTGTTGAAATTCAGTTTTTGGGGTACCAGGTTTTTCAGGAAGCTTTTGATTTGCAAAAAGACAAGGAAACGCTTGCACTGGAAGACATCTACCTTGCTCCTACAGGGGTAGCGCTCGACGAAGTGGTCGTAACGGCTGAACGTTCGCAGTACAGCCTTCAACTCGACCGAAAAGTGTTCAATGTAGGCAAGGATGTCCTTGCCCAGGGCGCCAACGCTTTGGATATTCTCAACCAAGTGCCGCAAGTGGCAGTAGACCCCAACGGCACCGTTACGCTGCGGGGCAGTAGTCAGGTGCAGATATTGGTGAACGGTCGCCGGACTGGCCTGACGATGAACAATGCTATTGATCAAATTGATGGTGCAAATATTGAACGTATTGAGGTCATCACCAACCCTTCGGCCAGCTTCGACGCCAGTGGTTCGGCGGGGATTATCAATATTGTTTTGAAGAAAAATCAGGACTACGGTTTTAAAGGAGAGTTAGGTGTGACAGTGGGTGCGCCCGCCAACCACATGGTTCGCCCCAACCTGCTCTACAAAGGGCCCAAGCTTAACTTTTTTGCCAATTACCGCTGGCGTTATTCCGACTACAACGGCATTTATACCTCTGATCAGCGGAATTTCTCTGGTAGTGAGATCACCCGATTGGTGAAAGATGAGCGCGAAGATCGCCACGACGATGGGCGTTCTTTCTACGTGGGCGGCGACTACTACTGGAACGATGACAATAGCGTCACTCTCGCCTTTTTTCGGGCCGACACCAAGGATACCGATTTCACCGCCCTAAGTTATGATTTCAAAGAAGAGCAAGCTACCTCTACCCTACTGCGCGAAGGCAACTCGCTGGAAAGGCGCGACTACAACCAGCTAGAAGCCAACTACACCCGTACCTACGAGCAGCCAGGGCAACGGTGGACCATTGATTTTCAGTATGACTTCTGGAACAGTAACAAAGACTGGGAGCTGAGCACTTTTGGGGATCAACTACCCGCAAATGTTGCTACCGGTATCCGCACCAATTCGAAAGCAGGCAGCCGCGACTATGTGCTTTCCACCGACTACTCTTACCCTTTAGGGGAAACGGGCAAGGTGCAGTTTGGCGCTAAACTGGAAAACCGCATCGTCACCAACGACTACCTCGCCGAGAACCAGATAGATGACCAATGGCAGGTATTCCGCGATTTTGACAACGAAGTTGATTATACGGAGGCTATCGGTGCCGCCTATTTGGAATACCAAAACAAAATGGGGGAGATTGAATACAAAGTAGGCTTGCGCAGTGAGTATACCCAAATCGACATTTCAGATGCCGAAAATACTTTCACCCAAAACAAGGAATACCTCAACTTGTTTCCCTCCGCATTTTTATCCTACAACATTAGCGAAAACAGTGGTATCCAGGCCAGTTTTTCACGACGCATCAACCGGCCCAGCTTGTGGAGTCTTTACCCATTCAATGAGGTACGCGACATCAACGTACTCCAAACCGGCAACCCAACCCTCGACCCTACTTATACAAATGGTTATGAACTTACCTTCACCCATCGCCATGATAAATACTCCTTCAATCCGGGCCTTTATTACCGTAGCAGTAGCCAGCCTTTCCAGACTTTCCTTGATCGTACCGAGGATGACCTTTTTGTCTTGCTTCCCATCAATATCGACCAATTACGGGAAACCGGTATAGAATTCACGGCGAGTTACCAGCCTATTGCCGCCTTGCAGTTGAGCACTGATTTCAACTTCTACCACTTCGAAGATGAGGGTAGCTACGAGGGGCAAGACCTCTCTGCCGACGGCACCAGCTGGCGTGCCCGGTTATCTGGCAACCTGCGGCTTCCTAAAGACTTGCGGGTGCAACTCTACTACCTTTATGTAGCGCCTCGCAATGAGGCACAGGTGAGTACACTATCCTTTTCGGAACTGTCTGCGGGCCTGAGCAAATCATTTATGGAGGATAAAATCGGCCTGAGTATCCGCGCGTTCAACCTACTTGATTCCAGCATTCGTCGTTCGGTTGCCAAGACCACGAGTTACGAATTAGAGCAAAGTAGCCGGCGCTACGGTGCTCGCTTTACTTTTACTTTCGTTTACAAATTCAACCAGACGGAGAAAGATCGAATGCGCAATGCGCAGCGGGGGAATAGGTAGAGGGTCTACCCGTTGCTAAATGGCCTGGAGCATTTAGTAACGGGTATCTTTCGGCGAAAGCCTGCTTATTTATTTCCAAGGTCCATTCTTGGTAACATTAAAAAAGGACTCACCATTGAATTGATAAAGGCCACCGCCGCCGCCAACCCAAAGCCGGCCTTCTCTATCTTCATAAATGGCTTGTACGGCCTTGATTCCTAGGCCTTGATTTTCCCTGTAATTGGTAAAGGACGCTCCCTGCCAGCCGCTGGCAAGCAGACGGGCATTGTAGCGATACACGCCAAAGCCTTCAGAACTGAACCAGATATTTCCTTCTTTGTCTTCATAAATAACACAAACTTCATTGTTGCCAATACTATCATTCGCAGTGTAATTGGTAAAGGTCGTGCCATCATACCGGCTTACTCCTCCATGCCTTGTTCCAAACCAGATATCCCCATTGCTATCCTCCATTATGTTGTCAACGCTGTTGTCGGTCAGTCCATCTTCTTCCGTGTATTGGACAAATGATTGACCATCATATTTAAAAGCGCCATAGCCATTTGTGCTAAACCACATATTGCCCGCACGATCTTCTGATATCGACCAAGTAGTCCCTTGGGTGATGAATTCGCCGGTCAATTCTTCAGGATAAGGAAGCTTAAAAGGCGCCCAATTTACCCCATCAAATCGAAATATGCCTGCTACGGAGCCTGCCCAAATATTACCTTTACTGTCCGCGAAGATGCTCCAGAATCGTTGGCCTCCGAAATATTGCTGGTCTGTATAATTGGTAAATTGTTTTCCACCATCCTTGTTACTTGACCAGTCGTATTTCACAATGCCCTGGTCGGTAGCAAACCATATATTTTTCTCGGGGTCCTCTGTGATGCCTGTGACTTGTTGACCATTAAATCCTTGTGCATTGGAGAAATAAGAAACGCTGTCTCCATCATAGTGTGCTACTCCATAACCATTGGTACCCAACCAAAGGTGCCCGTTTTCATCCTCAAAGATATTACGGATGTATTCCGCTATCTGTGAATCAGAATAGGTCTTTATAGCAAAGAGTGATTCGGTGGTTAGTGGGTTATCCTTTGATAAATTTGGCCTTTCTTGCCCACTGCAAGAAGTGGTAAAAACCACTATAAAAAACAACGGATAGATCTGCGTGTATAAATAAGCCTTATTCATTCTTTTTTTACAAAAATATAAGGAAGTATAGTTCTTTGGGTCTAACCAGGTGTAAAGAAGCTGTGAATGAGTTGTGAAATAATAATGCTATAGCAATATTCATATACATTGTTAGTTATTCGGCGAATACTTCTCTTTCCCATAAATATTCAGCACCATTCCGATAACGATAAGAATAATCCCCAGCATAGGTAGCAAGGTGTAACCTTCGCCAAAAAAGAGGTAGCCCAAGATGAGGGCGTACACCAGCTCCATGTACTTGAAAGGTGCCAGCACACTGGCCTCAGAGTGCTTAAAGGCGATGGTCATGAAGACCTGGCCAATAAGGCCAAAAATACCAATGCCAATCACGGAAGGCCACTCACCTGCCAATGGCATACGCCAATATTGGGCAAAACAAAGGCCTACCAGCATACAGACGATCATGAAATAATTGATGATCGTGAGGTAATGTTCTTTATCACTGAGGTAACGAATAAGGACAAATACCATGCCCAGAAAAAAGGCAGAAGTAAGCATGAGACCAAGGCTGAGGTAATCAATTCTGAGGTCAAAGCCTTTGATGATTATTACACCGAGGAAAGCGATGGCGAAGCTGATCCACTGCAAAGGGCTTACTCGCTCTTTGAGGTAAAACCAGGCCAATACAGCTCCGAAAATAGGCCCTAGATAACGAATAGAGACTGCCGACCCCAGCGGGATTCGTTGTAGAGCTATAAAAAATGTCGCCAGAGAAACTACCCCCACCAAAGACCGGGCAAGCAATATTTTAGGGTTGCTGCCGACTATACTTATACGCCGATAAACCATGTAGGGGAAAATAAAAACAAAGGAGCCAAAGGCACGTAAAAACACGACCTGGAGGGGATGCATTTCAGAGAGTTCTTTCGCCATCACATTCATAATAGCAAAAGAAAGGGTCGCAATCAGGATATAGATAATTCCTTTGGAGATAGGCCTTGATTTTAACCGAAGTTCTGAAATCTACACACCGTGAATCAACCTAAAGGCGTGGGAGACAGCGTGTGAAAGCTAGAGATATTGACGCTTATGACGTCAATACCTCTAGCAAGCACTATCAAGAGTGTTTAATCATCAAAGTCATCGCCCGCTTCATCAGCCAATTCATCGCTGAGTTCATCGGTTAATTCTTCGGTATCACCCAAGTCATTGTCATCATTAGCGTTGAGATCATCCAAAAAGTCGAGGTCATCGTACTTGTCGGTGTATTTTGCTTTCGCTTTTGCTTTCAGGACACCATCGTCATCGTAATCATCATCTTCTTCGATGATATTACTCGCCCGAACGGGCGTCATTCGAATCAGGTAGTAATAATCTTCTGTTTCGAAAGGCAGTCCCATTTTACGTTCACCATCTCGGTTGACAAACGAGATCAAGTGTTGACTAAATCCCCGTGGATAGACCAATTTGATTTGTTCGACTACTTCCTCCGGAAGTTTTTCGTAATCCTTAATCACTTTTGGCTTGCTCATGCTCTAAAACTTTATTTATGAATTCCAAGGTGTAATATACGCCCACCTGTTTGATTTACCGGGCTTACGCTTTTGCCAATGACAATGCCATCTGACGGTGCGAGATAATCCTTAATCTTATGGCCAAATATATCTCTAATTGTTGCAATTAGCTGGCCTTTTTTCACTTCTTCCCGTAAATCTACCCAAACGGTGAGTAATCCGCCCACATCGGTATAGATCCAAAAAGAAGACTTACATAAAACGGTAGGTTTAGCAGGTATTTCTATTTCATCGTCTACCATTTTCAGGTGACAAAGGACATTGTGTATTCCCGTAATACCACTGCGAATCAATCGTTTCTGGAAGGTATTCGGGTTACCAACCTCCAAGGTTATCGCTGGAATGTCCATTTCTGCTACGGCCCCGCGCAAGGTACCATCCGAAGCGGGGTTATGCACAATAATGTCTGCATTTTGCAGCATTGCCAACTTATTCACTACCGGATGATCCATGTCGGCACGAATATAATAAGAATTGACTCTTCCTTGACTAGCTGTGTGCAAATCGAGTAAATAATCGAAGTGTTTCACTAGGCGATCAATAAAACGGTAGGCATAAACTTGGCTTACGTTACCACTTTCTTTGCCGGGCATAATATGGTTGAGGTCGACACCATCATTGAATCTCCGGCTTTTACGAATAAAAGAAGGTACGTTTACCACCGGCACGCCAACGATGGTTCCACTCAACTCCTCAATTTCTACCTCATTAAACAGGCGCTGAATAACCGGAATACCGTTTAGTTCATTACCGTGCACAGCAGCGGTGAGTCCTAAAACGGGACCATCTTTCAGGCCACGAGCGACCATGACCGGAATACAAATAGGGTTGGCAAAACCATCCGAGATGATTTTTAGCCAATAATTGCGCTTGGTACCCCGGGGAGTATCTTCCAGATTGAAATCCAAAATCATCGGCAGGTTATCCTGCATAGTGGGCATCAGCATACTGAAATATTTTATCTATTGTTGGTTGAATAACGGGGCGGCCCGTTTGTTGTTCGGCTTGCGGAAAACCTCCAATACTGAGGGTGTTAACTTCCGAAAGCACTCGTTTACCTTCATCATCCACCAAGGTATCAGCACCATAAATAAGGATGCCCGCTTGTTGAAGTTTGGGGTTTATTGTTGCAATGATTGCTTCTTCATCCGGCGTCACCTCTGTGGGTACCGAAGTACCTCCCTGGGCAACATTGCACAGCCAGGAATCCGGTGCAGGTAACCGTAGTGATGCTGCCATAATCTGGCCGCCTACCACAATAATTCGTTTATCACCTTGGCTTACATTCTTCAAGAATTTCATGGCCAACATCCCATCCGTTTGAAGGATATCTTCTATTTCTTTCAAATAGGTCGCCGTATCGTGGATAGTCGTTCCGTCGTCCAGCTTGTCACCGTCAATTTTTAGTAATCCACGCCCGCCATATTCCTTTAAAGGTTTCATTACGATGGGAAACTTGGCTGCAAAGTTCAGCACATCAGCCGTGGAATGGCACAAACGCATGGAAGGACTTACTTCCGGGAAATTGAGTAAAAACTGCTTGGTGCTCGTCTCCAAAATCCCACGAGGGTGGTTTACAATGGCTTTTCCACCCAAAAGATCCGCCAACCAAGTCAGGAATTCATCACTGATAGGACGGGGCAGCCGTAAGAAGACGAGGTCATAATCCTGCGGGCTAACCGTCTTGAGGTTTTTTACCAGATGGTCGCCATTTATGGTATAGGAAAAAGAATCGGTGACCGTAGCCGCCTCTAATTCTTGTCCTGTTTGTCCATTAAAAAACGGATCATTTCCAGCCCACGATCGGCTGGCAATATCAATCCCCGCACAACGGGGATGAGTACGCATTTGCCGCAGCAAAGCGTAGATAGAATTTTCGGCACTATGCCCTCGATGGTCTGTCAGGACGAGTACCTTGTATTGTGCTTTTATCATAACATAATTTCATCCAGTAGCGTCTGGTCATTGTTCAATGACTTGAAAAGACGCATCCGAAATTTACCTTTACTATTGTAGAGGGTTTTACACATTTTATCAATAGCAATAGTGGACAATACGGTTTGAATATAAGCCTCTATAAGGTCATCAAGACCAAGCCCCAGTTTATTAAAATCCCGTCGGTCCATCAACATTAGACGATTGGTATCCGAGCCCCATTCATTTTCTGCGTGCTTGATAGAAAGGTTAGTACCAAGCATGCTCCACGAATCGCTACCACTGCTGATCTGATCCGCGAGGGGTTCTGCTGCCCGGCGCGAATAGACACACAATGGTTTGATACCGTCTTTGGTACTGCTCACCATTAGACGAAGATCAGTTACATAAGTTTCTCCTTTTGCGGTAGGAATTGTACCAACGTGGTAAAACTTACCTGCACTACTGGTAGAGCTCCAATTGTAGTTGCCAATCAAGCTTTGTACGATGAAGCGCTTGTATTCCATATCCAGCTCCATAAAGCTGTCTAACTCCTGTTCACTAATGATCGTGTAAACGCCCTGTCCTGCATTACTGTAGGGAATCTTTATTACTGCTTGGCCCCCTAGTTTTTGCACCCATAGCGGGATTTCTTCTCTGCTAACATCCCAGATCGTTTCCGGGATATTGATTTTCAACCCACACTCTCGCAACTCTGTATTGTAAATATCGTAAGCTTTGGCCGCTACCATCTTATTACGCCCTCCAGCCAAGCAAGCCACAATAGGGTTGAGCAACTTGGTTTTACACTGTAGTGGAAGTCGGTTCCAGGGTTTTTGGGTAACATAGCGAAAAGCAGCCCGTAGCGGCACCCATTCGCCGCCCTGTTTAACGTATACCCAGTCTTCTTCAATTTTAATGTGGGTATTAGCTTCTCCTTTATAATAAGGAATGAGCAAAACCTCTTCCTCCATAACATCTGCAATAACGGCTGCATAACCGGAGGTCTCCATGAAGTTCTTATCATAGATCAGGCCAAGTCTACCTTCTCCCATACCTTTTTTCTTTTTCAACAAAGGCTTGAAGGTACGTTCAATGAGGAGGCGATAAGAGCCGTCTTCCTTATTGTCATCCAGGAGTGGCATCGACTTTTGTCCAGAAGGGCAAGAGTTGTTTTCAAGGATGACCATCTGTCGTTTTCCTGTAGCAGAAGTAGCATTGATCAAATCCGCGCCACTCCACAGAAAATATTTACACTCATAGTCCAGGACTTCTTCCAATTTTGCTCGTTTCACCATTGGGTGAAGATGACAATAGCGAGTGATAATCCTCTCTTTGGAAAGATTAAGGAAAAAACTCACCATTGGATGAATAGTAGCATTGAGTGCTTTAGGGTACCAATGGTTCTCGCTACGAAAGCTTCCAGGTTGGACTGGCTGTATGTTGGATGGATTTTCGATAATAAAATGTTTTAGTTGGGAATAGGGAATAGCAAATTTTCCGCAAATATGTTCGCTTTATCCCAAGTAAACTAGTGAAAATAAAAATCGTCGTTATTTTTTTCCCATACGATCGTGAATATCACACCAGCCCTTATTTGGAAGAGAGAGATCGCATTTTTGAAGCATAGAATTTGAACATCACTATTAATTACTTCAAACATATACGACCATGCGATTTCTAACTATTCTCTTTTTCTTTCTTTCTTCTTTATCTCTGGCCACAGCACAAGCTTTTGTTGCCCCTCAACTTACCGAAGCACTGAATTTAGGCCAGCCTTTAGAAGTAGTCGTAACCTTTCACGGAGATGATGCTCCTAGTATTGCTAACCTTGGCTTACTTGAATCTATTGGAATCACCCAAGGAGCTACCTTGCAATCACTACCTATTGCAGGTGTGATCGCTACCCCAACACAAATTAACACGCTCGCTGCTAACCCCAGTGTACGTTCTTTGTTTTTGAATTATGATATCGATTACGAAAACAATCGTGCGACAGCAATTACCGGTGTTGACCAATTAAGGACCGACCCTATCATCACCGCTCAGAATGGGGGTTTGCCCGTATCAGGCAGGGGGATAGGAGTCATCGTTAACGATAGCGGTGTAGATGGCACCCACCCTGATCTGGAATTTGGTGCTAACCTGGTTCAAAACGTTGCAGCCCATGCCAATCTCAATTCCTATTCTGGTATTTTGCCTTATACGCCTATTGAAGACGTACCTAATACCGACGCTGCCGGAGGGCACGGCACCCACGTAGCAGGTATTGTAGGAGGCACTGGCATGGCATCACAGGGCCTTTATGAAGGAGTAGCCCCTGGCGCCGACCTTATTGGCTACGGTGCAGGTGCAGCAGTAGCATTGCTTGATGTCCTTTCTGCCTTTGATTATGCTATTGTCAAGCAATTCCAGTATGGTATCCGGGTAGTGACCAACTCATGGGGTACAACCAGCGATGCAGGCACAGATTTCAACCCTGCTGATCCTATCAACGTTGCCACAAAAAAATGTACAGATCGTAATATTGTAATTGTATTCTCGGCGGGCAACTCTGGTGCTTCCTCGGGAACGATAACAGGAAACTATAAAAAAGCCCCTTGGGTAATTTGTGTTGCTGCCGGCGACAAGCAGGGGCGTCTGACGGATTTCTCTTCACGTGGTCGTGCCGACGTAGGCGGCACAGTGGTCGTTGATGGTCAGACTTTCACTTGGGAGGATCGCCCTACGGTCACTTCGCCAGGAAAAGCAATTATTTCTACCAGAGCTATTTCTCCTATTGGTGTATTGGGTACCCCCGACGATATTGAAACAATAGAACCTGCCCACCTGCCTTACTATACGACACTTGATGGCACCTCTATGGCAGCACCTCACGTAGCTGGTATTGTAGCACTGATGCTGGAAGCAGACCCCACGCTAAACCCCTACGAAGTAAAAGCTATACTACAACAGACGGCTACTAACATTCCTGGCCGTGCAGGTTGGGAAGTAGGCGCAGGCTACGTAAACGCTTATGCTGCGGTAAACACCATTTTTGGCAATGCCAGCAATTACGGAAGCACTTTAAATATCAATCGCAACTTTAACAGTAATGTATTAACAGCAAGTACTACGGAAAACTTTACTGTAGAGTACCTCCCTGGCGATACCGAACAACTTACTTTTGAAGTAGCTTCGGGTACGACGACACTGGAAGCCAAGACCGTTATTGGTGGTGTATTGGGTGAAACCGGCAACCTCTTGAACTTAGTGCTATTCTCACCTAGTGGACAACGTTATAGTGCAGGTATTCCTGTAACCTTTACGTTGAGTGTTGGACGCGGCGTAGCTGTAGCCAGCCCCGAAGCCGGTACCTGGACGCTAAGCATTGAAGGATTAAATGGCTTGGCCTTACCTGAAACCGTAGAGGGGACTATCACCCAAAGTGTTATTTCCGGTGCTACCGGGCTGGATGATGTAAATGGTCATGCCAACGAGGCATCTATTCGCCTGGCAGTGAGTAACCGCTTGATGGACAGCAATGGTAATAATTTTGAACCAGAAGCTTTATTAACCCGCTTGGAGCTCGCCGATTACCTAATGATGGGCCAAGGTGTTCGTCAGTACCTTTCTCCAACCGGTACACTACAATTTCCTACGCTGAATGGCAATGCCAGCTTACTAGCCGAATCCGTAATGGCTATCGGTGCTGCTTTGCGGGATGGGGAGCTAAACAATAGCCCCTTGATGACAAGTGCCACCAATGGTTTTGAGGTAAATGGTACCGTAACACGCGCCGAACTAGCCTACACCCTGGCTCAATGTCTCGGCTTAGAGGACTATGCCAACTCTCTCGCTAACGACCCTATCACTGTAAACGTTGATGGCGAAACCATTGACGTAGAAGATGCAAACGACATCCCTACAGCCTTACGCGGACACGTACAAGCTGCCCTGAACCTTAATTTGATCAATGTTTACTACTCCATTACTCAAAATCCTTTTGGTTTAGGATTTACCATTCACGCACACTTTCAGCCAAATGCGGAGATCAGTCGTGTCGAGTTTGCAGTAATTGCTACCCGTACTTTTGACCAGTGGGTAAACCCTACCCAGAATTTTACTGTTCCACAAAGCGACACTTCTGGCGCTGGTTTTGAGCTAAGTGTCTACCCAAATCCTACAACTGACCGCTTATTTGTAAAAACCAACATGTTGGATAACGAAACATCAGGCAAAGTAACTCTCCTCAACAATGGTGGGCAGGTAATTTACCAAAACCAGACACTGCTTTTCCCTTACGGGGAAATACAATTAAACGTAGCTTCTTATCCTAAAGGTCAGTACTTTTTACGCCTGGAGACCGAAGCTGGTGAGCAGTATACCAAAACCATTGTACTGAATTAAATCAGGACGGATAGAACACAAATTTAACGGATTGAATAGGATTTTCACGGCTTTAAAGTTCGTATAAACCCTATTCAATCCGTCATATCCGTGGCTCATCCAGTCAACTAGTGCCTTAGGCACTAAATGTTCGTACTAAACGAACGAAGGATAGGCCAAAGGTGACACAAGGATTATTATACAGCATGCTATGGCAAAATCTAGCTCAGAAATGTACTACTATGAAATATCTTTTCGCGGTTCTTATTACGCTCCTTTTTCAGCAAACCATCATTGCCCAAGACAACTTCAACGAAGATTTCGACCTCAATCTTGGCACACTCAACAACCAGAATCAATGGAGCGGCAATGCTAACTTTCAAGTGATTACTGATGCTATGACGCTCGCCGATTACCCGCAAAACAACGCCGACGGGCAGGTCTTGCAATTACAGAGTAGCGGTGGAAATATTGGTCGCGACAACTTATTAGCAACCTCTTTTGCCAGTGGTGCTGCCTACCTGTCTTTCCTGGTTCGAATTGACAATGAGAGCCAGCTACCTACTTTTCCTGATTATCAAATGGCGGTAGAAAAGGAGGCCTTCGCGAGTACTTTTGCCGGATTTGGTTTTTATAAAGACCAGTTAAATGGTGTGATAAAAGCCGCCTTAACGACGCAGTCCATAGCCGACCAAGTTACCAGCGTTGCTACTTTTGCTGAAGCTACCGTCTACCATGTGGTTTTGAAATACGAGTTTGTAGTCGCAGGCAACGACCTTCTCAAGGTGTACATCAGCCCTGACTTCATGCCTCAAGAGCCAGCTTCGCCAGCTTTAACAACCACTGTGAATGGAACAGGTTTGCCTGATCAAATCGGTCGTATTTTGATCAATGCCCCAGCAGCTAGTAGTAACATGATGGTTGTAGATGGAATACAACTTGGCAACGTCTGGAATGGCGTTTTTGACCTCAGCCTGCTTCCTGTAGAACTTTCTGAGTTCCGTGGAGAAGTCACAGACAATGGCACTCAGCTTTACTGGCAGACCCGCACAGAACACAACAACCAATCTTTTATGGTTGAACGCAGTATTGATGGCAAAAGCTTCAATACCATCGGCGAAGTAGCTGGTAGCGGTGATAGTCAGCACACCATTAACTATCAATTTACGGATACTAACCCTGATTTTGGAATGAATTATTATCGCCTTACCCAAATTGATTTTTCGGGAGAGCGCAGTCAGAGTGAAATCATTGCCCTAAATAGCACAACTAAACTTATACGAATCAACCTCTACCCCAACCCTACTAGTAGTTTTCTTACTGTTGATTCTCAAAACATCGATGCTGATAATATCTCCATCCGCAGAAGCGACGGAACTATCATGCCCCTATACCTTCAAGAACAATCTACCTACCATACACTGATCGATGTACGCAACTATGAACCAGGATGGTATGTAGTTGAAGTACATAACAGCCAAACGGGTTCCTTCCGAGAGGTCTTTATTGTGCAATAAGTCGTTAGTATCCTTCCTTCTACTGATTACCTGCCCCGTTTCACTTCTCTTTCCATTTCCATTTCCGATTTTACCCTAACTTTAGGAGGTTTAACACCATTGTTTCACTTGACTTAATCATGCATTATGACTAATCGCTTACTAGTGCTCGTATTTTTGTTGACCTCGATCTTCACCATGGCTACTGCCCAGGAAGAGGTGAACAAGGACATCAACGATCTGATCCGCAAACATGGTCTGGACCAAAGCCAAGCTATGGAAATTGCGGGCTGGATCACCGATGTCTACGGCCCGCGACTGACTGGCTCGCCAATGCTGGACAAAGCTACCGAATGGGCCCAGAATACCCTCACTGAATGGGGTATGGCCAACGTACATCTGGAAAGCTGGGGCCCTTTTGGACGTGGCTGGGAAATGACTCATTTTGAAATGCACGCCAACGGGCCCGGCTACTGGCCGATCATTGCCTACCCCAAAGCTTGGTCTCCTTCAGTAAAGGGCACCGGAGAGGTCATCTACCTCCAGGCAAATAAAGAAGAAGACCTGGCCGCTTACAAAGGAAAACTGAAAGGGAAGTTTGTGTTGTTCGACACGACGCGCCAAGTGGAGGAACTCTTTGAGCCAGCCGCTAGAAGACATGATGCCGAAAGCCTGTTGGAACTGGCGAATGCTCCTGAACCCACCCCACGTCCACGCCGCAATTATCGTGATCTAAGTGGCTTTACTTTCAACCAGAAGCTCTGGCAATTTCTTGGCGAAGAACAGCCTTTGGCTGTTTTGACCCGGAGCTACAAGGGCGATCTGGGTACCGTATTTGTATCCGGCGCCCGGACGGCGGAAGGCAGAGCCCAAAATGTGGATCGCGAAGTAGTGCCTCAATTCACTTTGGCGGTAGAGCATTACAATCGAATTTTCCGAAACCTCCAGCGCGGTATCCCCATACAGCTCAGTGTCGAGCTGGAGGCTCACTATACCAACCCGGACGGGATGGAGCACAACATCATCGCTGAGATTCCCGGAACCGATTTGAAAGACGAAGTGGTCATGTTTGGTGCTCACTATGACTCTTGGCATACTGGCACCGGCGCTACCGACAACGGCGCTGGCTCTACGGTGATGATGGAAGCAGCCCGCATTTTACTGGAAACGATTAAGGAAAGTGGTATCCAGCCCCGCCGTACCCTACGCTTGGCGCTATGGACGGGCGAGGAGCAGGGCTTGTTTGGATCCCGTGGCTACTCCAGAGAACATTTTGCGGAGTTTCCACCTGATAACAATACGCCACAAAGCTTGAAACCCGAGCAGGAAAAAATCTCTGCCTACTACAATCTGGACAACGGTACTGGTAAAATCCGGGGTGTTTATATGCAAGGAAATGCCGCTGTAGCGCCCATTTTTCGGGCCTGGCTGGAGCCTTTCAAAGATTTGGACGCTAGCACGCTGAGTTTGTCCAATACTGGCGGCACGGATCACCTGGCCTTTGATGCTGTTGGTATCCCCGGCTTTCAGTTTATCCAAGAGCCTATGGCTTATTTTGCGCGTACCCACCATTCCAACATGGATAATCTGGATCATCTGGTAGAAGCCGACCTGGCCCAAGCAGCTACCATCATTGCTTCTTTTGTATTCCATACAGCCATGCGGGATGAGATGATACCGCGGAAGCCTTTTGAATTGGAGACAACGGCAGAGGATAACGGTACTAGCGAAAAATAAAGGAGCGTAGAGACATGCGTCAGCATGGATTTTGATGATCATCAAAATCCGTGCTGACCAACCACATAATTTATATGCTATAGCCTGTCAAATCAGGCCGAATTTTGGCTAAGGCCTGAAAGTGTCATACGCTTTTATCATCAGCTTACTACCTACGGCAACAATCCATACTTCACCTCATCAAATACCTTACCATTCTTGAGTACTGCTGCTTTTGCTACGCCTTCTTTTTCAAAACCATTTTTTTCCAACACCCGCATAGAAGCCACGTTGTAGTCATATACTGATGCAAAAATTCGCCGCAGGTTCAGTTTCTGAAATCCTATTGAAATCATCTCCTTTACCGCAGCTGATGCTAAGCCGAGCCCCCAATAAGGTTCTCCGATCCAGTAGCCCAGCTCTGCGGTACCTTCGTAGACATCCTGCCCGGGATGTAATCCGATTACCCCAGCCAATGTGCCATCTAATGTAATAGCTCGAATAGTAGGGCCATCGGGGCTACTGGCCAGGAGGATAAACTCATCCGCATCCTCTTCTGTATAGGGGTGAGGCATCCGGTTGCGGACATTGTTCCAAATATTTCTGTTGTTTGCCAAAAGGGCAAAAGCTTTGCGGTCGGATGCCTCTAAGGGACGAAGGGCTATTTTGTTATCTTCTATCATTCTACTAAAGTATTCGTATTGGCCATTAACGTTCTACTCGATAGCAATAGTTCCCTCCAAATTAGTGCTTTTGTGGTTCTATTATTACAAACGTCTTCTCTATTCGCTATCATTTTCCAGCCCCCACAATTCATCAAACAACATAGGCGAGGCTTTAAGGTAATTGGCTTTACCCGTTTCCTCCAACCATCGTTCACTAATCATCTCACTGCTCTGCAATCGCGCATCAACATCCTGGAAAGTGGGGTTATCAAACCACATTCGGTGCGATTTCCAATGGCAATTGATATAACTTACCGCTTTTACAACATCAGGATTATCACTAACGGTTTTAAAAAAGGGCACAAACCAATGCTCCCAAGCCTCCTCTGCTTTCGCTGGATCAGAAAGAATGGTCTCCTTCGTTTTGCCATCCGTTTTGGTGGTGGCAGTAGAAATGGTGGGAGTAGCTTCCGCAATAAAAACAGGTTTGCCATGCTGGCGGGCAAACTCCACCATATTGGCTTCCTCCCAGCGGGAAAAGAAAGAGTAGGCACACCAGTCAACATACTCATCACCTGGGTACCATGATGCTAACAAATCTAAAGGCTCATCGGCTCCGTGCGACTGCCAGACGTAGGCGACATTGGTCACCCCCATCTCATCGTACCTGTCTTTTATTCGCCGAAAGGCCGTGATGAAATCTTCCCGATTATAATGATTCCATGAGCCACTAAACTCATAACCTATTCGTAAAAATACCGGCCGCGGGTGCAATGATTTCAGCCATTCCCCAAAACGGTCTACCATCTCATCTTGCTCACCGCGGGCAATCTCTCCTTCATGATTGACCATCCAAAAGCCAATCGCCAGGGCAGAATGTTTAAAATCTTCATCGCCCAACTGAAGCGACATGTTATTATCACTATCGCCCCAATCATCGGTTTCCCAAATGCCATCCAAGCCTTTCATCACGTAGCCAAAAGAGGTATCACCGGGGGAGATGCCCGAATACATGGTAAAACCTCCTGGTGTGGGAAAGTGATCGAAATAGCCGTCATTGTAATCTTCCAAACCACCTACCGATTCCAGGTCTTGACCTACAAAGAGGATACATTTCCCATCGGCGGGTTCAAATTTCGCCAGGGCGCGTACTTCTTCCGTTGGCTCCGAAGAGGTGTTTTCTTCTACCGGTTGATTAGGCTGACAGCTGCTTAACAGGATTAACAACCCGAAAGCGAGGTTTTTTTTAACACATAGCCACATAGTTCTTTTTTTGTATTACTTAATTTTTATCACAGAAACAGGGAGTATCCCCAATAGTGTGTCTCGCGCAGAGACGCAGAGACGCAGAGTTTTTTATTACTGGTTATCAAGTAGATACATTTCGACAGTTTTAGTTAGACACAGTTGACTGGACACTTTCCGGAAACAGCACGAAAACACATTGCCACATCATTTTTTCGGAAGGCCATTTCGCCGTTATGTCGTAATACTTTGATACTCAAACCAGGCGAAATCTGCGTAATGGTTCTGGCCACTTAGGTCTTGACAGCATAGGCCAACAAAAGCCCCCGTGAAGGCCGGGCGATAGCGATTGGTTTCATCACGCACGTAATCATCCGACAAGATACTGCCGTCTAATACCGGGCCACAGCGTTGCCAACCAGCCCCATCCAGCGCGTAAAAACACTGTATAGCCGAACGTTGCCATAGCAATTTCAACCTGATTTCGCCCTCGTCTGGCAAGGGTACCGGAACTGTCAGCATCTCTTCAGTAACATATTTATCACAGCGCAACAGTTGTAGCTCACGGCCTCCCTGGTCAGTTCCTTGTACCAGTAAATAGTACCAGTGATAAGTATTGTAATAAGCGACCAAGCCCGCCATTTGCTGGAAACTTCGGGGCTGAAAATCAAGCGCCGTAGCCACTTCTGTATTAAAATGCTGTAATCGCCGAGCCAGTAGACTTTGACGATGCAAAGAACTCAACGATTCCTGCCCATAAAGGCGGAGAAAACCTGGGCGGTCTGCTAACGTACACCAATCTTCTGTAATCGGAATACGCAAAGACTGAAAGTTGATATCAAGGGACTTCGTCGTAAATGCTATCCGTGTATCGCTTGATACCGAGTGGTTTCCCTTCTCTGTTGATAAGGGAATATTTTCCCTGACCAGCTTATTTCCTTGCTTTAATTGTGGCCATTCATTGTGCCAAACAACCTCCTCCAGCACTGTTTCCCTACCCAATATACAGCGCCCTTTGCGAGAAAGCGGACGCCCCGCGAGGGCAACGATATACCAGTCTCCAACTGCGGATTCCACTAAATCGGCGTGACCCGTTTTCTGAAAAGGAGCTTCGGGATTACCCCTTGCCGTCATGATGGGATTATTGGGATGAACCTCGTAAGGACCTAACAAATGCCGAGAACGCGCCATGCTCACAGCGTGCCCGTATTCGGTGCCTCCTTCCGCAGTGATGAGGTAGTAATAGCCGTTGCGTTGGTAAAGGTGTGGCCCTTCGGTAAGCCCCAATTCCGTTCCCGGAAAAATAGCCTGTGCAGTGCCGATTAACCGCTGTTCCGCAACAGAGAATTCTTGCAAAACAATGCCCCCGAAAAACTTCCCTTTCCGGTGATCGACCAGCATACTCAGGTAGTATTTCTTGCCACTGCTATCATGGAACAGAGAGCCATCAAAACCACTACTACTGAGAAAAATGGGCTCCGACCAATCGCCTAGGATATCTTGCGTGGTCACCAAATAGTTCGGGGTGTCTTTCCAGACGCCTTGAAAGGATTTCACATTGGAATAGACCAAATAGAAGGTCCCATTATCGTAACTCAAACAAGGTGCCCAAACGCCACCACTATCCGGCACGCCCAACATATCCAACTGCGACTTTCGGTTCAGCGGCCGCGACACCAACTCCCAGTTTATCAAATCTCGCGAGTGATAAATTTGTACACCAGGAAACCACTCGAAGGTAGATGTTGCAATGTAGTAATCCTCTCCTACCCTAATAATCGAAGGATCTGGATTAAAGCCTCGCAGTATAGGGTTTTTGATCATTAGAAATTGATTTTTAGCAGGGCTTGTAAGAAAACGTCGCTGCCTAACTATTACATGACGTAGGTCTAACAAACTCTTATAACGAATGCCTTAGGCACTAAATGTAATCTTAGCTTGAGCTTTGGCATAGCCATTCCTTCGGAGCAGCCCTACGGTTGTTTAGGATCAAAAAACACCTCGGAGAGGTGGAATATTGGAGAAAATCTTAATTTCCAACATTATCGCTCATGTTAGTTTCCGAACTATCCCGCTGGTCTCCCGGCCAGCAATCAGCTTTACCCCATCTTACGCTGGTCAGGAGGCCAGAAAGATAAAGTATCGTAGTCTGGAGACTACGACAAGCCTACATAATTGAAATGTGTCCCAACCGTAGGGCTTCAGCCCGAGCGTGGATTTTACGCTCGGGCTGGAGTCCGAACTACGGTTAGCTAATACCTGACACCAGGTACACTTACCTGGTATATTCCGCCTCAATAGCTTCTAGCGTTTTGCCTTTGGTTTCTGGTAAAATCTTTAGAAAGAGGAAGAAACCGACGGCAGCTATCACCCCATAAATCAGGAAGGTCGTCGCATTTCCTAAGGTCGCAAGCTCCCATGGGAATATCCGCGAAATCAGCCAGCTGGCGAAACCGTTGATAAACCCAACGAAGCCAATGGCTAGACCTCGGTATTGGTTGGGATAAAGCTCTGAAAGCATCACCCACATGACTGGGCCAAGAGAAAAAGCAAAACAAGCGATAAACGCCAGAATACCAATCATCACCAAGACGGCATTGATCTTGGTAGCCTTCTCCAGAATATCTCCTTCGTATTTCTTGTAAACTTGTTCACCAATAGCGCCCTTCATGGCATTCTTAAAATCCAGATCATTGGTAAAAGTTTGCCCGTAATAAGGGGTCAATGCCGCAACGTCGATTTCTTCCGTCAGTGATTTTGCATCGTTTTCCGTAAGGGTATAAGTGGCCTGGCTAAAGCTAAACGCACAAAGCAACATACTGGCAGCAATACCCCCAATACCCGCCAGTAAAAGAGGCCGACGCCCAACCCGGTCGATAAGGAAGATAGCGATGATCGTAAAAATCACTGTCGTTAAACTGAGCCATACGCCAGATGCAAAAGCAGCATCCGTACCAATACCTGTTTGCTTGAAAATAGAGGTAGCGTAAAAATATACCGCGTTGATACCTGTCACTTGCTGTAGTATGCCGATGGCAATTCCTACCCACAAAATGTACTTGAGCGCTGGTGCAAATAAGTCTTTGATTTTGGGCTTTTCCGTGTTTTTATTCTCCCGGATACTTTTTTGAATATCTTCTGCCTCTTGCTTGGCAATAGCTGAACCATGGAGCTTGACCAACACCTCTTGACCTTCTTCTTTCATGCCTTGTAGATAGAGCCACCGTGGGCTGCGCGGCACAAAAAACAACAGTACAAAGTATAAGATCGCAGGTACAAACTCTACACCCAACATCCATCGCCAAACAGTTTCGTCCGTAAGGCTACTTGCCGGATCATTGTTTAGGTGATTGAGATAGGCGTTGCAAAGAAATGCAGCGAAAAAACCCAGTACAATATTCAACTGCTGAATAGACACCAATGAACCACGCTTCGCTGCCGAAGAAATCTCAGCAATAAACGTAGGCGCAATGATCAAAGCTGCCCCGAAGGCCAATCCACCAACTAGCCTTGCAACATACAGTGCCTCGTAAGAACCTGCATAAGCAGACCATATTGCCGATAATGCGTACAGAAAAGCGACTGCTTTCAATACCACTCTCCGCCCAATTCGATCACTCAGACGCCCCGCTACCAGCATCGCAAACATAGCCGCCATAGTAGGAGCCGCCACAATACTGCCGTCTTGTGAGTCCGTCAATTCAAAGAAAGGACTGGCAAAGTTCATTACGCCAGAAATGATGCCAGCATCAAAACCAAAGAGAAAGCCGCCAAGCGACACCACAACCGCTAAAAAAACTGTAAACCTGGAAGAGGATTCCATACTGAGAGTAGTTAGTTAAAGACTTTGCCAGAATTACGGCATTGCCCATTATTGTTTTGAAATTATCCCGTAAAATAGGATAGAATTCCGATGATCACAATAATAATGAAAATGGAGCCCGTAATATCTACCCAATTATAGCTCGCCTTGTTATCAGCCTTGTCCTCCTCGCTCAGCGTCCCAAAGGTGAGTCCGGCCAATCGAGCCTCTGAAGGGCGCTCCGTAAGCAGACTTACACTAACCATTATCACCACACAAATCAGGAAAATAACGATCGCGAAATGAGAGAAAGGAATCGCTGCAATGCTCCCCAGGAAACCTGTAAATGCAGTGCCCTGGAAAGTGGTAATGGTATCCAATACCAGCCGGAACATACCAATAGCCAACCCGACATACAAGGTAGCCATCGCTCCTTTGGCGTTCATCCGTTTGTAAAATATGCCCAACAAAAAAATCACCGTAATAGGCGGCGCGATGTAGGATTGTACCGACTGCAAATAATCATACAAGGTTCCAGGGGCATTTCTCATTACCGGAATCCAGGCAAAACCCAGTAAGACAATGAACGCAGTGGCGATTCTACCCGTCGACACTAGCTTTTTTTCAGAGGATGCCGGGCGCAGTTTTTTGTAAATATCGATGGTAAATAAGGTAGAGCAAGAGTTAAACACTGAAGCCAGCGAACTCATCAAAGCCGCCAGTAAACCAGCTGCTACCAACCCCCGAAAACCATCAGGCAAGAGAGTGCGCACCATTACAGGTAGTACCTCATTGGGACTTTCGTACTGTAGCACTCCTTGTTTGCTTAGCGCAAAAGCGACCATACCAGGGACAAGAAACAGAAATACGGGAAGGATTTTCAGAAAACCTCCCCAAATAGCACCTCTTCTCCCTTCTGTAAGGTTTTTAGCCGTAAGGACTCTTTGTACGATATACTGATCGGTACACCAATACCAAATTCCCACAATCGCACCACCAAAAACCATCCCCGTCCAGGGATATTGTGGATGATCCATCGGCTTCCACATATTGAAATGCTCGCTCCCCACAATCCCCTTCAAGCCGGTCCAGCCTCCGATCGCTTCGTGGTTCAGACCAATCAGCGTAACCGCTGCTGCACCGGCAATCAGCACCACCGTTTGCAGTGCTTCGGTATAGACCACAGCCCGCATTCCCCCTGCTACCGTATAAATGCCGGTGATGACGAGGGTTAAGATCGCTCCTGTCCAGAAATCAATATCCAAAAGGGCCTGAAAGACGATCCCTCCAGCATAAATAGAGACAGATACCTTGGTAAGGATGTATCCCAACAACGACACAACAGATAGAAACCAGCGTGCCTTTTCGTTGTACCGTTTTTCCAAAAATTCCGGCATCGTAAACACCCCACTACGCGCATAAAAGGGCAGAAACACCCAACCTAGTAGTAAGACAATCCAAGCATGCAGCTCGTAGTGTGCCAACGGCATCCCACTTTCTGCGCCTGCTCCGGCAAGGCCCACCAAGTGCTCCGAGCCGATGTTAGAAGCAAAAATGGAAGCCCCCACAATAAACCAACCGACATTACGGCCAGCCAGAAAATAATCCTCGGAATCTTTTTGTTTCTTAGAGATTACCCATCCGGCAATCGCAAATAACACAAGGAAATAGCCGCCGATGACGAGCCAGTCTAATACTGCCATGACTTAGTATTTTGATGGAGACAAGCGATACTGTTTTCTTTTAGTCAATTGTTTCGTAAGGTTTCCTAAATCGAAAAATGTATCACTTGTTTTTCTCCACCTCTTATGCAAATTGGTTGATAATATTTTCAAACAGCTCCTGCTTGCCAGAACGCTGCTGTGGCTCACCATCTCGCTGAGCAATTTTAGCCAAATCAACAAAACTTAATTGACCATCAGCAAAGGCCTTGCCCTCACCGCTCCCAAAGGAGCTATAGCGTTCTTCCCTCAGCTGCAAATAGGGCGATTGTTGCAGTACGGCATCGGCTGCCAACAAAGCCCGTGCAAACACATCCATCCCCCCAATATGAGCATAGAAAATATCGGCAAGGTCGGTAGAATTGCGGCGCGTCTTAGCATCAAAATTGATACCTCCACCTTGCAAACCACCACCTGTGAGGAAAACCAGCATCGCTTCCGTAAGCTCCATCACATTGTTGGGGAATTGATCGGTATCCCAACCGTTTTGGTAATCACCACGGTTGGCGTCCATACTTCCTAGCATACCGGCATCGGCAGCTACTTGCAGTTCGTGTTGGAAGGTGTGCTGCGCAAGGGTAGCATGGTTGACTTCAATATTGAGTTTGAAATCATCTGCTAAATCATATTCTCGCAAGAAATTGATCGACGTTGCCGCATCAAAATCATACTGGTGCTTGCTCGGCTCCATCGGCTTGGGCTCGATAAAGAAGGTACCCGTAAAGCCTTGGGCCCGTGCGTAATCTTTAGCCATGTGCAGGAAGCGAGCCATGTGGTCCAGCTCCTGTTTCATATCCGTATTAAGAAGCGACATATAGCCTTCGCGGCCACCCCAAAAAACGTAGTTCTCTCCGCTCAGTTTGATGGTTGCATCCAGCGCTATTTTTACCTGAGCGCCGGCATGGGCTACCACGGCAAAGTCGGGGTTGGTCATCGCACCATTCATGTAGCGAGGGTTCGAAAACAAATTGGCCGTACCCCAAAGGAGTTTTACCCCGCTGCTCTTTTGTTTCTCCAGCGCATAGTCGGTGATCGCCTCTACCCTGCGCTCACTTTCGGCCAGCGTATCGCCCTCGGCTACCAGGTCAAAATCATGAAAACAGTAGTAAGGGACACCCAGCTTGGTAATAAACTCAAAACCGGCGTCCATTTTGTCTTTGGCTTCCTGTACCGCATCTGTTGCTCCCAGCCAGGGGAAATTCTTGGTAGGTGCACCAAAAGGATCACCACCTGTGCCGCAAAGGGTATGCCACCAAGCCACCGCAAAGCGAAAATGCTCGGCCATTGTTTTACCCGCGACTACCCGGTCGGCTTCGTACCAACGGAAGGCCAGCGGGTTGTCAGACTCCCGGCCCTCAAAAGAGATTTCACCAATACCTTTGAAATATTCCTTACTTCCTGTTGTTATCATCGTTGATGGTTGTTTTTTGAGAGTGTTCAAAATTATTTGTCTCGCGCAAAGCCGCAGAGGCCGCAGAGATTTTTATTACTGTCACCAAGTAGATACATCTTATATAATTATTCATTAGATCCACTTTAATAGACAGTCTCTTTTTGGAGCTAGATGAAATCGTTTGGTTGGAAAAGCGTAGGCTAGACTTTAGTCCGGCCACAATCGCAATATCTTCCCGCTCGGACTGAAGTCCAAGCCACGTCTTAAGCTTTCAACCTCAAACGATTTCATCTAGCGCCCTCTTTTTTTACAAAATATTCTCAAGATCACTACGCCATGCCTGGTAAGCGTCCTGATAGCTGCCATTTCTATTGACGGGTTCGTAAGCGGTCACCAATTTATTTCCGGTCATTGCTTCTCGTACACTGCTGTAAATTCCGGCAGCTACGCCAGCAGCTTTGGCGGCACCAATGGCACCTGTCGTTTCCAAAACTTCGATCCGACTTCCTAACAAATTAGAAATCGTACCTGAAAAAACGGCCGATTGAAACAGGTTATCATTGCCTACTCGCATGACCTGCAAGTTGAGCCCCATTTCCTGCAATATTTCCATGCCGTAAACAAAGGAAAAGGCAATGCCTTCGAGCGCTGCACGATAAAAATGAGCACGCTGGTGGCGGTTAAACTGCAAATTATTAATCTTAGCGCCAGGAGCTTTATTACCCAGCATTCGCTCTGCGCCATTACCGAAGGGTAAAATCCGCAAGCCATCGGCTCCTGGAGAAATAGCGGCGGCAGCTTTTTCCATTTCAGAATAATTCATGCCATGCTCCGCCATCTGCTGTTTTATCCAGCTGTATTGAATTCCTGCACCATTGATACAAAGCAAAATACCCACCCGAGGAGTTTCACTACTATGATTGACGTGTGCAAAGCCATTGACCCGCGATGCGGGATCATAAAGAGGCTGATCAACAACACCATAAACGACGCCAGAAGTGCCTCCGGTAGCCGCCACTTCGCCAGCTTCCATTACATTCAACGAAAGTGCATTGTTAGGTTGATCGCCTGCCCGATAATTGACGGGGATGCCACTGATCAGCCCTGTTGCTTTTGCAGCAGTGGTCGTTACCTCTCCTTGCAAAGAGAAAGTACCTACCAATTCCGGCAAAAGGCTTTTATCAAAACCATAATAATCCATCACCAAGGCTGCGGGCGTATTCTCCTGAAAATCCCACAGGATTCCTTCAGACAAGCCGCTGGCGGTCGTCCGTATTTCGCCCGTCAGCCGCATAGCGATATAGTCGCCCGGTAGCATTATCTTATGGATACGCTCATAAAGTGCAGGTTCATTATCTTTTACCCACTTGAGTTTGGAAGCGGTAAAGTTGCCCGGAGAATTGAGCAAGTGTTGCAAACATTTTTCACTGCCAATTTCTTCGGAAGCCTTGTCACCAATAGCGACGGCACGACTATCGCACCAAATTATAGAAGGGCGTAATACTTCCTGCTTTTCGTCCACAAGTACCAGTCCGTGCATCTGGTAAGCAATACCTATGCCTTTGATCTGTGCAGGATCAACACGTGTACTTTGTAGCAATTTCTGGGTCGCCAGACATACATTGGCCCACCAGGTCTCAGGGTGCTGCTCGGCCCATCCCGGTTGTAATGCGAGCATGTCCAACTCCGTTTCCGGCGATTGCGCTACAGCCAGCTGCTTTCCCGTTTGAGCATCAACCAAAGCCGCTTTGATAGAAGAGGAACCGATATCGTAACCTAGTAAATACATAAACATGAGTATTGCGCAGAAAATAAACTGCGATTTTCGTGCTGTTCCTTAGCGATTGGTATTGAAATAAAATTCTAATTATCCTTCTTATTGCCAAACAAAGAACGGAAACCCTGGATAAAAATCCCAGTTAAGAGGCACTACAAAACTTCGCCACAGTACTCAAAAAACTACGTCAAAAATACGCCAAACTATTATAGCCTACTCAAGTAGACTTTTAATTTTTGTTTTCCTTTTACTGCTAACTTCTTACGTAACCGATAACGGCCTGTCTCTACGCCGCGCGTCGACAGGTTAAGTTGGCGGGCAATTTCTTTGGTACTGAATTTTTCTTTTAAAAGAATACAAAGCAACTGGTCTCGCTGAGAAAGAGATGGGTGGCTTTTATTTAAACGATCCAGAAAATCGTGATGCAAGACCCGGTATGTTTCTTCGAGTGATTCTTCTTCTAATATTGCTCCGAACTGACGATCTAGCGATTTTACTTTTTTAAGCAGTCCAGGTTGGCTTTCCCCATTGGGTGTATCTTTGACCAATTGACTGATTTCAGCCAAAAGCTGCTTACTTTCTTTGACCTGAAGGCGTAAGTTGGCGATGGTCCGAAGTTGTTGCCGTTCTTTTTGTTGTAATAAACGCAAAGCGGCTGCCCATTCGTCTCGTGCTGATATTGGGTCATTCGTTTTTCTAAGGGCCTTTCCCAAGTGGCTCTGCCAGTAGCTGTAGGCTTGTTGATAAGAAGAACTATCGGTAGCTGGTTCGAAGATGCTTACTATTTTGGGCTCCGCCAAAGCTTCCTCCAATGAGGAATAGACCTCTGCCGAAATACCTGCTGCACGGGCCGCACCAGTAGCGCCATTGGTATCCAACATTTCTATTCGACTACCGATGAGGGTCGCTATTGTGGTGGAAAAAACCTTCGACTGGAACATATTGTCATTTCCTACTCGAATGACATCGACGTTGAGTTTTAGTTCTTTCAGCAGGTTAATACCATGTACAAAAGAGTACGCGACTCCCTCCAACGCAGCGCGGTAAAGATGCGCACGGGTGTGGCGATTAAATTGAAGGTTGAAGATATGCGCATTAAGTTCCCGGTTTTCCAGCATGCGTTCTGCGCCATTCCCAAAAGGGAGTATACAAAGCCCATCAGCGCCTACTGGCACAGAGGTTGCCATCCGCTCCATGTCAGCGTAGCTATGCGAACTACGGGCCACCTGGTGCTTGAGCCAGCTGTACTGAATGCCCGCGCCATTAAGGCAAAGGAGCACGCCAATTCGATTAAAAGCCTGTTCGTAATTGACGTGCGCAAAAGCATTAATTCTCGATTTCGGGTCGTAAACCGGATGATCGACAATGCCATACACCACCCCGGATGTGCCGCTGGTGGCAGCTATTTCTCCGGGATGCAATACATTAAGAGCCAAAGCATTATTGGGCTGATCTCCCGCGCGGTAAGTGATCGGAGTACCCACTGCCAGCCCTGACTCTTCTGCTGCCCGAGCGTGTACTTTTCCTTGTATACTAAACGTGGACACCCGAGGAGCCAACAAATCTTCACGTAAGCCAAACTGCTGGAGGATTTTTTGATCCAAGTCCCGTTTCTGAAAATTCCAGAAGATGCCTTCACTAAGGCCGCTGATGGTAGTATTCACCTCGCCGGTAAAACGCATTGCGATATAATCTCCGGGCAACAGCACATTGGCTGCCTTTTCGTAAACCTCCGGCTCATTATCCTTTACCCATTTTAGGCGAGAAGCCGTAAAATTACCTGGTGAATTCAGCAACTGCTCCTGGCAGTATTCTGGCCCCATCTCTTGAAAAGCCTGCTCACCGATGGGCACAGCACGGCTGTCACACCAAATGATAGAAGGACGCAAAACTTGTTGTTCGGCATCAACGAGTACCAAACCGTGCATCTGGTAAGCAATCCCGATACCTTTGATCAACTTGGTATCGATGCCCGTCTTTTCCAGCAAGCTCCGAGTAGCGCGGCAGCAATGGAGCCACCACCCTTCGGGTTGTTGTTCGGCCCAGCCGCGTTGGCGAGAAATCAAATCCATCTCTTCTCCAGGCGACTGTTCCAGACCTATTACTCGACGAGAGCCAGCCTCCACTAGGGACACCTTTATGGCAGAACTTCCAATATCGTAGCCGAGTAGGTACATAGCAATAGCGTTTACTACGTCAAAAGTACGTCGTTTTAAGAAAAATATCCCTGTTATAGTGCCGTGATACTTTTGTTATACTTCGCCGCTAATTTTGTTCCTATCAAATCGAGCAACCAAAAAGCGCGAATTATTTATCAAAAACATCCAGTAACATAGTTTATCTCGTAACTATATATAACCGCTTTAGTCTCGGCTTCAAACACAAAAACATCAACAATAATGGGAACTTCCTCTTTTGCCTACCTCAACGAATTTGCTACCAATCCTTCAGCAGCCAATACCCTACAAGATGCCTTTGATCCATTATCTGTGCGCACCTTGGCTCGTGGCACCTATCTCTTCTTGCCAGACGAGCGAGCTGATATGGTTTATTATATCCAAGAGGGCCAAATAAAGCTGGGTTCCTATGGTGCTGGTGGCAAGGAAATCACCAAAGCTATTTACCGAACAGGAGAAATCGTAGGCGCGATGGCCTTACTCGGAGAGCAAAAACACCACAACTTTGCCTGTACCTTGGAGCGTGTGAAAGTGCGCGTCATGAAGGTCTCAGAGCTACAAAAGAAAATTCGCCAGCATCACAGTCTTCACCTCGAATTAATGCGGCTTGTAGGCCAACGCTTGCTAGCCACAGAACATCGCCTGGAATCTATGGTGTTCAAAAACTCTCGGAGTAGAATCATTGAATACCTACACCAGTTAGGCCTAAAACAAGGGCAACGAGTAGGCTATGAGATCCTTGTTCGCAAATTTTTCACCCATCAGGAAATTGCTAACCTAACGGCTACTTCCCGCCAGACAGTAACTACCATCCTAAACGAACTACGCAATGACAACATCATCACCTTTAATCGCAAACGGTTACTGATTAGGGATATGGAGTTGCTGGCGAAGAAGGTGGGGTGAAATTTTACTGTACTAGGTACTTAGTACAGGGTATAGGGATTTCGAGAACCCTAAATGGGTACAATACCAAGTACTATCTGCTTTTCACCTAGCACAAGAAGATGTAAACGTTCAAAAACCTAGTGCTTTGTCAAGTTTGAAACTTTGGGTTGATGCTTGGTGACTTGTTCGTTACACTTGGTAGGTGATGCTCATCCCGATCCTCGGGATTCACGGCGGTGCTCGCTAAAGCTCGCGGTCAGCGCGGCTGCCGCCGACGCAGTCGGTACCACCGCGAGGAACGAGCACCACCGTGATCCCGACTTTTAGTTGGGATCACACTGCCAGTCCGGCGTAAAAGTGCAAAACCCAAGCTTTTGAACACCGCATATTCAAACTTGACAAGCCACTAGTCATAAATCACTAATCAGCAGAAAGCACCAGTACCAAATCCATATTGATGGTGATGCAGTTGTCTACCTTAATAGCCCCCAACATAGCGCTGGGAGGTTCGATATTAAAATTGGTAAGATAAATGGGCTTGGCCCCAACGAAACGGTAGCGTTGGTAGCCAAGGTGAGTACCTCTAATGTGCATAATTACCTCCTTGGCCTCGCCGGCAATTGTCAGGCGCAAGCGAGCTTGTAGGTCTTCCCATTCATGGCATTCTCCAAAGAGCTTGTGATCATGGGCTTTTACGCTCAACAATTGAATATCTACAGAAGGGTGCTTATCAGCGGCCAGGGCTTCGTACATGTCTTTGTTCATGACCCGATTACCACAATCCAGTGCCTGCACCGGCAATTTTAACAGGCTATTTACGAAAGTAAAACCATTGCCTTCTTCGGCTGCCATCGTAAACCTGCCGCCCTGAAGAGAAGAGGTGCAATGGCAGGTAAAATCAACGACGTTGCTACTGCCTTCCAAATACAACTTACTTTCCGGATCAATGGTATAGGAGAAAGAAGAACCATCTAGCGAAACAGGCGCAAAACCTGCAGGTAAGAAAGCGGTAAATACTCCAATTGAAAATAATGCAAAAAGGAAGCTTTTCATGGTTCTACTCACTAGCAGAAAGCCTCCCGGAAAGCGATACGCTTGCGGGGAGGCTTTCGTCGTTCAAAATTTATTATTGTGCTGTTGCTTAGAAACCAACCGAGGCTTCTACCATCACACCTTTGAAGTAACCTTCATTGAAGATGTTCTCACTTGGGTAGTCCTTGTACTGCTGATCTACATAAGATAACTTGAGCAGTAAATTAGGCGTTGGGAACCATCCTGCGGCAATCTCCATACGGTTTACGGTAAGATCCATAGGCTCTTCGCTACCGTCGGTTATTCTAGAGCTCAAGGCACCGGTAACGGTGTTGTAACGAGCACCTACGTACACCTGCTCGCGGGGCAGGAAGCGGTAGATACCTTCTACAGCGATCTGACTTACTTGCCGCTTTTCAGGGTTTTCAGCACCTTCTTTACGTGGATCACTGCTGGCGTAGCCCTGAGACTGCTCGTAGGTTGCGAACAGTTCAAAACCTTGAACTTTTACGAAGGGATTAATCTGGAAGCTGGTTACGTTCGTTGTAAAGCCAGGGTTCAAGCGACCAGAGAAATCTCCCTGTGAAGCTGCTGATTCCATTACTTCGTAGAAACGAGATCCTGTACGGTCACCACCATATAAAGTATTGCGACCTGATTCAGAGTTCATGTAAATACTACCTGATAAGCGGAAGCGGGTGGTCTCATTCAGCTGCTTGTCAAAAGCCAGTTTGCTATAGATCGAAGGCTTGCGAGTCCCTTCTTTAACGCCTCCATTGATCAAGCCATTTGAAGCACCTACCATTACCATGAAGTTCTCGGTAGGGAAAGCGTATACCTCACCACCGACCTCGGTAGCAAAAGCGTCCATGACGTAGTTGCCTACGAAGGGGTTCCAGATAGCGTTACCATTATCGGTACGACGGAAGTGCTGATCACCGTAGTTCACCTCCATATGCCCAATCTTCACCCGCAGGTATTTGTCGAACCAATCGGAGTTGTTAAACATAGGCAGTTTATCCACCTGGATGTATCCTCCTTTTACCCAGAACTCTGAGTGGTGGCGAGAAGACATATAGTTTTCTAAAGATACCCGGATACCATCCTCAATTTGAAAATCAAGATTAAGGTTGGCGGTAGCCAAGTTGAAGCCACTACCCAAATCGTACAATGCATTTAGGTTGGAACCGTCTGGGCCAAGGATTTCGTCAGCGCTATTGCCGTGCTCTAGTCCTTGGTACTGCTGTGTAAAGCTACCTCCTACTCTCAGGAAACGCTTCTCAAAAGTCGTATTCATATCCTTTGCAGGCTCAAAAACGTTGACCCCGTCTTGATCGTAAGGACGCCAGTTTGCAACCTGTGCGGAAGCCTGTTGCCACATGCCGAAGCTAAGTAGCAAGATAAAAAGTGAACGGAAGAAATTAGTCGTTTTCATAACTTAAGTATTAAGACAATGAATGATTTTATTAGTTGGTTGTTCGTTGATTGTTGGTGGTTGATTGTAGGAATGTTTCCGACTTCCCACCTCCGATCTTGTACTTCAAAATGTTTAGTTAGGACTGAGGGTCAGGTTGAAATTGATGGTCACATCGTCACCTGTGGTCATAGTACCCAATAGGGCCGTTGGTGGATCAATCCCGAAGTCCGTCATTTTCATTGGGTAAGCTCCACTCACTTGATATTGGCCGTCGGCCAATGGAGTGATCATTACTGCTAAATTGATTGTTTTGGTAACTCCTGCTACCGTCAAACGGCCTTTCGCTGCTACTTTTGTACCCTTGTTAGTAATCGTAGCACTGGTCATCGTAAAGACGATATTGGGGTGCTCCTCTTCCTTCAGTGCGTCGTAAGTTTTGCCATCCATAATCCGGCCCTTGGTACTAATAATACCATCAACTGGAATATTGACTTTCACGTCACTTAGTTCACTCAGCACACCATCGGTGAAGTTGAAGGTTCCCCGCCAACTGATCTTCGTCACAGCCGATTCCCAATCGTGCACGTTAGAAGTACCAGAGATGCTAAAATCAGATTTAATCAGTCGATAAGACTGCCCGCTTAAAGGGGCGACGACTAGCGTCGTCAAGAGTGTAAGAAGGAAAAAATTTAAAGCTTTCATTTTGCTTTGCTTGCTGGTTCAAGGCAAAGATGCGGGCTTCTCAATGGCATTGAGATTACTTTAATTATCTATTCAAAGTGATTTATATCACACAAGGACAAAATGAAACGAGCCCTATTAATAACAATGGCCTCCCCTCCACGAAACAGCACTATAACTACCCTTTAATCAACGGCCTATTTGCCGTAGTACTATCAATAAAACAATGCCATCAAATTGATAAGAAAGTACATAACGGCCTCCGAAACCGAATACACAAACTTAGCGTATGCAGCTGGCTTCCAAGGTCAAAGCCCGTGAGGTTATATTCCTGCCAGGTGGCGTTCAAAATCAAGGTTGAGTTGTTGCTGCGCACAAAGTGTGCTCTCCAACAACACCAGGAAATAAACCAAGCTACTCATCTCCATCCATCGTTGATTTTTGACAGTATTTTTCATTGCTTCGCAGTTGTATTTGTTTCTCTATTCAGATGCCCAACCAAGGCCAAGTATTGCGCAGAAAACAAAGTGTGTTTTAGCTTCGCTGCTTCTTCGAGGTTTCTCAAGTTTTCCAAATAGTTAAAAACACTCTAAATGAATCACTCATTCAACTATTATGATATAGTAAAAACACATTTTATTTTCGTGCTGTTCCTAAGCCCTCTATTTATAAACGATTTCCGTATCCGGCAAAGCCTTCCGCAACCTAGGAATGATAGCTGGCGGCAGCGGGTTGTCTGCAATATTCAACACCCGCAAATGCTGCATTCGGAAGAGGCTACGCGGCAATTCCGTCAGTTCATTGCCTGAAATATTCAACTCTTCCAGCTGTTCCAGCATTTTCACATCGGCAGGCAATTCCGTCAACTTACAATCGTACAACGACAATTTCCGCAGGTTCTCCATCCTCAGTATCGTCGTCCAGGCTGAGGTAACCTCATGGTAGTTCAGGTTCAGGTCTTCTAAAGCAGTGAGTGCAGGTAGGGTTTGAGTAAAATCTCCAGGCAAAGGAAATACCTGCTGACGAAAAATCATCCGCCGCCGAGCGCCGAGGTTTATTCGTATCACTTCCTCCTTCGCTACTTCGGCTACTTGCTCCCAACGGGTAAACACAAAATCAGGGCTCAACCAATACTTCCCCGTAGCTAGCCATTCCAGTCGGTAGGCAGGCACATAGGTCCCTTCATTATAGTTGCAACCTACCACACCCGGTATTGGCAGCCAAACTTCACGGCACGAATCTTGCCAGACCACTTGCCCACTGGTATCCAGCAATTGATAATTCCTGACGTTCCTGTAGCGAGCCAAACTGCTAGGCGTATGCAACACGGGGCCCCGTTGTCTCATCGTCCCTTCACAAAGTTTTGGATCATCGGGGGCACCTACGATGGCCAAGCCGTATCGAAAACTATTGGCATAGCAATAACGCGCAGCAATGGCCCACTCTCCCTGCCGGTCAAGGTACCCCAGTTGGCCTGTAAGCGTATCATGGGCCAGCGCTCTGCCATCCTCATAATCGAGCAAATAATCAAACTGTGGCGCTTTCACCCACTGCCCATTCGTATTTAGAATCCCCAACTTACGATCTGTCTCGGCAGTACCTACAATCACCCTACCTTCGCTAAAAGCATTGACACCTCGGTACGTTATCTCCAAATCCGGATACAGCAAGCGACCAGTAGTATCAATGATCTGTAGTTGATTTTCTTTTCCTTTTACCAAGAGGTAGCCACCTTCACTAAAAGGCCGAGCCGAATTGATTTGCCATTGGTTTACCGTCGGGTTTGCCAGCGTATCCCAGGACAGCTCCTTGCCACTGCGACTCTTCAAGTGCAGCAGATAACTTTGTTCCAAAGTGTCTTTGAAAAAGAAACAGTCTTTACCCAAGTCCACTATCGCTTTGTAGACAGGAGGTACAAAAAACTGCCCTAAAGTATCCATTAACCCCTGGTAAGCGCCGCGCCCTACTACCGTCAGCCCTCGTTCATCAAACTTACTCAGCATATTCAACTCCCTGCCCAGTACATAGCCGTCTTTGTGCCACAGCACCCCTCGCTCACCATCCATAATTACCAAAAGCAGCTGGCTCCCCATTTCTCGGGCCCACGTAAATTGAGGTAATTCTTCAATACTCCCATCCAGGTGCAGCAAGGCATAGTCATTCGGTGCCGGATACTTACCGCTTTTCCATAGTAGGATTGGCCATTCTTTTACCGGAGCCATAGCAGCATCGTGCCCCGATACGCGCCATCCTCCCGGCAGTTCGTGCAACGTTTTTCCTTCCGAAGTTACTATCCAGCCCCCCTTATCACCTGCATAAGCACGTACATAAATGTGTTGCCCCCACAGACCAAAACATGGCAATAGGGCGAAAAGTAAAAACAGATTTTTCATTAGATTGGTTATTGGTTTGATGGTTGATGGTTGATGGTTGATGGAAATTTAGGTATATTTAATACTTCCGACTTCCCACTTCCGAACTCCGATTTTAACAAGATTGATGGCTGAATTTTTAAAAATGGAACTTATATAGTTCGAAAGCCTCAAGTGCCTTTGGTGGTTTAAATTCCCATGTATCCGGTTAAAATTGTGAATTAACCTATGGGAGGCCCCCTTATAATCCCTTATATTTCCTGATATGGTTCAAAAAAGCCCCTCAAGCACGTTACCTTTTGGGTAACTTACGTTATTAATGCAAGATATTACCTTTCTAACCCAACCCCTTTTAACTATGCGCCATTATCTTTTACCTTTTTTATTGCTCTTTACCACCTTTGGTAACCTGCTCGCGCAGGAAAGTACAACTGCCGAAGCAGAAGCACAGCAATTCTCTGTCTATTTTGCCAGCGCCAGTGCCGAACTAGATGCTGCTGCTCAAGCGCAGCTCCAAAACCTCATCGATCAGCTACAAGGTATGGGCGATTATCGCCTAGAACTGGCAGCCCATACGGATAGCCGAGGCACCAGTCGCTACAATGATCGTCTGGCACAAGAGCGCGCCGAATCAGTTACCAAATTCCTGGAACAACAGTACATCACCACCGATGGCATGCGTACCCTCGCCCTCGGGGAACAGGAAGCTGGCAACGACCGCAACTCCGAAGAACTTCAGCGCGACAATCGACGGGTAGATGTTATCGTCAGTGGCTGGTATTGGCAAAGCATAGGCAGCTTACGCGACAGCCTCGCGAAACCACTTGCACAAAAACACACCATTGATGCTGGCCAAGACCAATTGATCGAAGGCCAGAAAGGTGGCCGATTCTTCCTCACCGCGAGCAGCTTTGTTACCGCTAACGGCGAAGAAGTTACCGGCCTCGTTGATATAGAACTTACAGAATGTTATTCCCTCGGCGACATGATCAGCCAAGGGCTTACAACAACGGCACAAGACCGCATCCTGGAATCGGGTGGTATGCTGGAAATCAATGCTTACCAAAACGGACAGCGCTTGCAACTGAAGCCAGGCAGCTCTATTGCATCTTCTGTACCTACCAATGAGTTTCGCCAAGACATGTCGCTCTTCTATGGACAAGCGCATGGTGAAGAAAACCAAGATATCGACTGGACCAACTCGGAAGCTCCTGTACAGAGCAAGCTGCCTCGCCTGACCTTTGCTCCCGGGCCTGTACGCCCATCCTGGATGACTTTTGCACTTATTTACCTCAAGCAACCCGACGACGAAGCAGACCCACGTCTTCCCAAAAAGCCCAAAACTACCAAGCCTGTTCGCCCACGCGAACCCAACTATGACAATATTGCCTACTACCCACAAGGCTTGGAAAAAATCTTCATGGGCAAAGCCACCCAAGAGGAACGTACGGCAGAGAAAAGAGAAAATCGCCGAATCCGGTACGAAGCATCTATCAAGAGTTATGAAGAAAGGATTGCCAATTACAACCAGTCTTTGGTAAAGTATCGCTTGGCGATGGCGGAATACGAGGAGTTGCGTAAAGGTGAAATCGACGAGAATGGCTTTATCACTACTGGCCCTATGTACGAATACCTTAAAGCCAAAGCAGATTCTGCCTTTGCAGCCGACCAACGCCAGTACCAGCGTGACAGCACAGGCTATGAAGGATATCGCCGTAGAAAAACGGAAGCTTACGAACGCCAGGTAGAAGCCCTTGGGCAGGTAGATGCCAGCGTTGTCAGCACCTACTTCTTCAATATCAACCAAATGGGCTGGGCCAATATCGACCGCTTCCTGAAGACCGTAGAAACGACGCCACTGGCTGCCCGCGAAAACGCCACAGAGACAGATGCCAAAGCGATGGTCTTCCTCATGATTCCCGAGCGAAACATTATCCTTCGGATGCCTTACCGCGACCAGAAAGGATTCGTCTTATCTCGTGTACCGATAGGAGAAACGGCCAAAATCATGGCCATCAAAGTGCAGGACAAGAAGGCTTACCTCTCCAGCCAGGAAGTCATCATCACCGACGATCTCTTGATCACGCTGGATTATCGCCCTGGCCGCTTGCGGGATATCCGTGAGGAACTGGCAGGGATATAATTTTTTTACATAGGCTTTTGAACCACCAAGGGCACTTAAGGTTTTTTATCATATAGCCACATAGTTTTTTGATCTATGTGGCTATGTGATAAATACAGGTAGCGCTTAGTCCCGTTTTATGGTTGAAGGATTTTTTATCACATAGGCACATAGTTTTTTTTTACAGAGATGACTATGTGGCGGAATTATCGCCGGTTTGAATTTTCACCGGCGGGATTTGCACAATCTCAAAGGTAGCCGATGCCAGGCGTACCTTCTCTTCGCTGGCCAGGAAGGCCTTTCCGATCTTTTCGTTGAGGAGGTGTTTCGTCATTCTCCGCTTTTTGTAATCAACGATATAGCGGAGGTTAAACTGCATCCAATTGTCCGTCATGGTGATGGCCAACGTAGGGTTTACGACCGCATCTTCGATGTAGTATTTCTTGACCACCTCCTGCCATTTCTCAATAGATTGGTTGACGTAGTCAGAAAGAGTTTCTGTCGCAATTTCGACGACGATAGATTTTGCCAGCTCTACATCGGAGCCGTAGCGGATAGGCAGCGTAAGTTCATCCCAAACGAAAGGAAAATCCTGTGAATAATTGTAGATCGGCCCTTTGAATACAAAAGCGTTGCTGAGCTTTACGATCCTACCGCTATAATTATCGCTGCTCACCCACTCTCCTATCTCCATCATGGTGGTGTAGATGCTGTCCACATCAATCACATCGCCTTTGATCCCGTTGATTTCGATCCGGTCTCCCGGCTTGTAGACCCTCACCAGGAAGATGTAAAAAGAACCCGCAATACTCAGAATCAGCTCCTGCAAGGTAATGGTGATACCCGCCGTAAGCAAGCCGATGGCCAGCGTAAAATCCTGGATATTCCCTGTAAAATAAGAGATGGTCAGGAGGATGATAAATAGATAACCGATAATCTCTACGCCTTTCTGTGCCTTGTACCGCACCGAGATATCCGGCAGCCGCCGCTTGAGGAGTCGCCGCAAAAACGAAATTCCCAATACAATGACCACTACCCACAGCAGGTACTTTAGTAGTTCCGTGGCTGTTGCGTGCTCCGTCATCCACGTTTTCAGGTAATCCAGGCTTTCCATAGGCGTTGTTTTGTAGGTTCGTCAAGAACGGTAAAAAAGTAGAATTAAGGAAGAGGATAACTCAGTGGTGGGGATGATTTTTGTCAAAAAGGGCGCGTGTTTGATGGTCACAGGGGAGGTTCCTTCTTTAGTTTTTTTTGCCGCGGAGACGCGAAGACACGGAGGTTTTATCCCCGCATGACATGGCAATACTAGACTTAAGGGAAAAAAGTGTTAAAAAATAGGGCGGTGTGTCACATGTAAT
>NZ_JBOEFX010000024.1:0-52203 GCF_050633125.1 Lewinella sp. | reverse complement strand
CATTACATCTGACACACCGCCCGCATCGCCATCAATCTTTTGTATTTACTAATACCAGTCGTCATCCTGGCGAACAATTTTAGCAGTGAAAAAATCATTACGGAGTGTGAGGAGATTCACCATTATAATACGGAACTAGAAGAAAAAATCATTGTTCTTGAAAAAGAATGTAATACTTCTATCTCTATACTTGATGAACAACGGGAGCGTATCAAACAAGAGGTGGCTGAACTTGAACGGCAACGCGACACTATACTGCTGGGAAATAGTGATCTGGCTGAAATAGCAGAAGGATATAAGAAACAGCGTGACGAGGCCATAAATCAGAGAGATTCGCTACAGCTGGTGGTGGATTCGCTACAACTGGCGCTGTATACTACCAAAGGCGAGCTACAGTCGGAGACGGATAGAGCCGACTTGTGTGAAGAACAGAAATCCAAGTTACAAGAACAGTACGATCTAAAAACAGAAGAAGCTAAACAATGTAAAACGGAAAAGGACGGGTTACAAGAACAGTATGATCTAAAAATAGAAGAAGCTAAACAATGTAAAACGGAAAAGGACGGGTTACAAGAACAGTACGACCGAAAAGTTACCGAAGCTGAACAATGCAAAATTGACTTGGCGGATTTGAGGAAAAGGTTAGATGATTGTGAAAACAATGCTTCTAATACTGACTATGAAGTCACTTTCTCACAGGTTTTGGACACCTCACCAACTTTCAATGAACCTGCTGAACATGCACTATTTCCTAGTTACAAATACGAAGTAATCGTTAATGGGAAAATTGTAACCTCTGTTTGTCCGGGCGAATGCGCCAACTAAGATATTTAATGGGTGTTTGGAGTTTGCTTTCAAACACCCAATATCTTTCCTATCTTTGCTTTGCTTTACGGTAGTTGATGTTGTCTTAGCATCAACTTTAAAAGGGAATCCGGTGAGAATCCGGAGCAGTCCCCGCTGCTGTAAGCTTCGTTGAATGTATTGTTTTTTGTGCCACTGTATATAAATTATAACGGGAAGGCAACAATACAGAGAAGTGAGCCAGAAGACCTGCCAGTAAATGCGTCATAATTCTTCAAATCTTTCGGAGGAAAAGAAGGAGGAAATGCTAACCTTTACTGGTGTGCCCTTGCTGTTGCCTGGGCAACTGCTCAGTGTGCATTTTCCTTGTATCCTATCTGAAAGGAAAATGTAATTAATTTGCTCCGTTTTGTAATCGTATTAGTGTTGTTTATTCCGTTTCTGCTTTCTGCGCAGGAAGAGGAAAGAGATAGTGTGCGTCACGCCGATCTTCCGTTGGTTACGGTGAAGTCGGAGAATACGACAGGGCCAGTTAGTGCACCAACGCCTTATATTCAAAAATATGTAGGCCAAAGTTTGGTGGATGCATTGGAAGAAAGCGGGATGTTGTTTGTCAAAACCTATGGACTCGGTAGTCTGGCTACGGCTTCTCTACGTGGAGGAGCAGCAGGGCAAACAGCCATCAGCTGGAATGGTGTCGCGCTGCAAAGTCCTATGCTAGGCCTGGTGGATCTTTCGCTTATTCCAACCATCCATATCGATCAAGCTCAGGTTGATGGGGGAGGGCAGAGTGCCGCAATAGGCAGCGGTGCCGTAGCTGGAAGCATTTCCTTTAAAACAGATCGACCAGACACTACTTTCCGGATGACTCACCATTTCACGACGGGCAGTTTTGGGCTGTTTCATAGTGCTCATCGACTTAGTGGTGGTACCGAGAAATTACGCTTTAAGCTAAGTGCGCAGTTTGACAAAGCCACCAACGACTTCCCATTTCGCTTACGCGACGACCTCCCCGAACAACGATTGAGTCACGCAGAGTTTCAGCAGCAAGCCTGGCAGCAATCGGTATTTTGGGATTTCCATCCTAAGCACAGACTCACAGCTCACGCATGGCAACAAACTACCAACCGAAACCTCCCCCCAACAACGGTAGAAAACCTAAGTTTGGCGACCCAGGAGGATCAATTCTGGCGACAGCAGCTGATTTGGCAAGCGAGAGGGCGCAAAGCTGTTTGGGAAAACCAACTGGCCTATAACAAGGAAGATATTTATTATCAAGACCCAATTGCCGGGATAGATGCGCCGAGTACTTTTAATCAACTGACTTGGCAAAGCAAACGCTACCAGACTATCGGTAATTTGGACTTGGAAAGCGGCCTCCAATATATTCGCGCAAGTGCCGAAGCTAAGGAATATCGCCAAATACGATTGCAAGAACAAAAAGGGCTGTACCAACGACTGACCTATCATTTTACGCCCACCTTTAAGCATACACTCCTGGCGCGGATTCATCAGATAGATGACCATGCCCCGCTTTGGGCATTGCGTGTGGAGATGAGCAAAGAGTTTTTGTACTCCTGGCGCGTGAGTGGTGCCGTTAGTCGCGATTTTCGGGTACCTACCCTTAATGACCTTTACTGGATTCCCGGTGGCAACCCTGACCTAAAGACGGAGCTATCCTGGGCCCAGGAACTAGAAATCAATAAATACGATGATGAGGGCAGGTACTTTTTTGGGGCTACCGTCTACAATCGCATGGTAGATAACTGGATACAATGGGCACAACAGGACGGCAATGTTTTCTGGTCTGCCGGCAATGTAACCCGCGTTTGGAGCCGTGGACTTGAGTTTACCGGAATACTTTCATTCCCGACAGGCAGAGGCAGGTTAGATGTTGATGCCAGGTACAATTACACCAAATCTACTTACGAAGAAGCTGTTGTTAATCCAGCGATTGAGAAAGGAACGCAGCTATGGTATACCCCCATTCATTTGGCCAACCTACAGCTGAGTTGGGAAGTCGGCCATTTCCTTTTCCGGTATACCCATCGCTACGTAAGTGAAACAGAAGGTGTGAATGCAGACTTGGCGGCTTATCAATTAGGCGATTTTCATCTCATTTGGCAAAAGCTTGAAAAAGAGACCGGCTTTCGCTGCTTTCTGGAAGTCAACAACCTTTGGAATACTTCGTATCGGGTCATAGAAAGAAGAGCTATGCCAGGGCGACATCTCCGCATCGGTATTCAGACAGATTTTTTATTAAAAAACAATGAATAAGAGACTCTTGATGAAATTCTTTGGCAGAAATGTCGACGGGGTTTCAGCCCGACAGAAAGAATAACATCTTATCGCTCGGGTTATTTCGAACAAGAAAACTCTACTTTTTTAAAGCATAACAACAAAACCATTTTTATGAAAAACAATCTACTATTTACGCTACTACTTTTTGCCGGCATATTGTCTGCTCAAACGACCACTGACTTTGAAGATATGGGCCTAACCCCGGGAGAGTTCAACAACCAAGCTCCTGATGGCACTTTTACAAGCGGAAGTGTAAGCTTGGGTAATTTCTACGATGAAACTTATGATTATTGGGGAGGCTGGGCCATCTCTGCTACAACAGATACGATGACCACCGGTTTTATGAATCAATATTCTTCCGCAGCAGGAGAAGGAGCAAATGGCAGCACTACTTATGCTGTTACTTATGCATTTTTCCCGGAGCGGATAGCGCTAACTGGAGATGCAATAGGTGCGCCTGTAAATAGCATTTATGTCAATAACAGCACCTTTGCCCATCTCAATATGCTCAATGGTGGAGCTCCTGGCAAAAGATTCGGTGGAGAAACGGGCGATGACCCAGACTTTTTTCTCCTCACCATCCAAGGGGAGCTTGGGGGCGAAATCAAAGACGAAGTCATTGAATTTTACCTTGCTGACTATCGCTTTGCAGACAACAGTGAAGATTATATCGTAACCGACTGGACTCAAATAGATTTAACTCCTCTGGGGAATGTAGATCAACTGATCTTAGGATTGACTTCTTCTGACAATAGCGAGATGTTTGGTATGAATACCCCTGCTTACGTTTGTGTAGATGATATTACAACCAGTGATATGCCTTTGAATGTAAGAGACCAACAACTCGATTGGAATATAGCACTGTATCCCAACCCTGCACAGGATTATCTACAACTAGAATGGCCAGTAGCTACAGCTGGCACTGCAAACATTTTTAACACAAATGGCCAATTGGTGAAATCCGTTCATTTGTCTACTGGCGTAAACAACATTGATATCGAATCACTTCCTAGTGGTCAGTATTCGCTACGGTTTACAGATGGTGAACAGTGGAATGTACAGCGGTTTACGAAGTTGTAGTTTTATCTAGTGGATCTGTAGTGCTACAGGTGCTAGAATCAGAACAGCAGTTCTCGCTTTGCAGAATAATTGAAACGGAGACACGGAGGTTTTTTTTCGGAAATGTCCAATAAAAAACCTCCGTATCTCCGCGTCTCCGCGGCTAGAAAAAATCAAAGTGAGGACTACTGTCGTCAGAGACTTTATGTATTTTAATTGTCAAATCTTATTTAGACTAAATCAAAATAACGAATCGTTTACTATATTTGCATTCTAATTACAGATGATGAATAATCTTAGTAAACAACTTGCCACCATTTGCCTAGACGATCTTAGCTCACAGGAGCAGTCAGATCCTTTAGCAATAGGAATGGGCTTGCTAAAGGCCGAACTCCATGAGCATATATCTAGTGCGAGGCCAATCGCCTTACAGCAAGCAGAAAACAAGTGGTTATCTGCACTTTGGGTCACCTCACCATCGGATAGTGTAACGGGGGAACTTGTTTACGTTGCCAAAGAATGCTCCACTGAAAAGATGGCACTTATCACGGCAAACTATTATCGTTTACACTGCTTGATCAACAAGTCGAATACTGACTTCTATACCTCTCAACCGTAATTCTTAGGTCATGGCTATTAAAAAAAGCAACCAGGAGGGTACGTTTCCCTCAGAAGTACGATTCCCTTGCCCTATTGCTACCATACAGGGTAAGAAGCTCAAAAAGAAATGTTGTAAAAAACACAAAAAAGGAAAGCGTTGTGGCCGCTGTCCTAATGGATAATCTTTTCCTATCTTGGCAGGATGAAAATTCTGCATACCTCTGATTGGCATCTTGGGCAGCGACTCCTGCAAATGGACCGTCACGAAGAGTTTCGGATGGCCCTCGATTGGCTGCATTCTGTCATTGAGAAAGAGAAGATTGAGGTGCTCTTGGTAGCTGGTGATATTTTTGACATTGGCAACCCTCCCAACCAGGCAAGGCAGCTTTACTACCGCTTTCTTCGCCGTTTACTCAATTCTACTTGTCGGCATATTGTGATTACCGGGGGCAATCATGACTCTCCAGCCATGCTCAATGCGCCGCGTGAGTTATTGGAGAGCTTCAATATCCACGTCGTTGGTGCTGCTACTGATAATATTGAAGAAGAACTTCTGGTATTAAAAAACGACAAAGGAGAGGAGGAATTGATTGTAGCAGCAGTTCCTTTTTTGAGAGATCGTGATTTGCGCATCACCAAAGTAGGAGAGGAGCAACAAAGCCGCCAAGCTCGACTTCAAGAAGGCCTCCAGCAGCATTATCAAAGCCTGGCAGAATTGGCCCAGCCCTACGCCGACCAAGGATTACCCATCATCGCAATGGGCCATCTCTACGCGAAAGGGTCCGTGGCTTCTGACAAACAAGACAATATCTACGTTGGTAACCGCGAAAACATGGAAGCAGGGCAGTTTCCCACCGTTTTTGACTACGTCGCACTTGGACATATTCATCGGGCACAAAAAGTAGAGGATGTGGATCACGTTCGTTATTCGGGTTCTCTTGTTCCTTTGAGCTTTAGCGAAACCAAAGACGACAAGCAGGTGTTTATCCTCCACTTTTCCGGGAAAGCATTGACACAGATTGAAGCAAAATCCGTGGAGAATTTCCGTCGTTTAAAAACTATTCAAGGAGATTTAGAAGATGTTCAGCAAAAGCTGGATCGATTTGCTGCAAAATTAGATCGGCCCTTGCCTTCGTGGGTAGAGGTGATTATCGATACCGAAGATTATGTTCCTCAACTCGATCAAATTCTACGAGACTATTGCCAAGAGATGCCGCTGGAGTTGGTGAAAATCAGAATCAACCGGCCTTACCGTGAGTTGGCGCATACCCTCGCAGAAGTCCCCGACTTAGAGGACCTGGACGTAGAAGAAGTCTTTCGACAAAAATGCCTTAGCCAAGGCGAGCTCCCCGAAGAAAAGCTGGAAGAATTGGTAACAACCTTTCGTGAATTACAAAACTGGATGGCGGAACAAGAAGCATGAGGATACTACGAATACACATCAAAAACCTGAATTCCCTCCGGCTGCAAACGACCATCGATTTTGAGCAGCCGCCGTTGGCACATGCCGATATTTTTGCCATTACGGGAAATACGGGAGCAGGGAAGACGACGATCCTGGATGCTATTACATTGGCCCTTTACGGTAAAGTAGCCCGCGACAAGGATGCCCACAAGGAAGTACTCAGCTACGGTACCACCGAATGCCTCGCAGAGGTAGAGTTTGTCGCTGACGACGAACGGTACCTCGCTAGATGGGGCATGCACAGGGCTCGCAACAAGGTAGACGGCAACCTGCTGGCACCAGAAAGAGAGTTGGCAAAATGGTCAGCAGAAAAACAAAACTTCCTCCCCATTGCCGAAAAGATCAGGGAAATTGATGAGGCAATAAAGGAAATCACAAAACTTGATTTTGAGCGCTTTACCCGCTCTGTTCTGCTTTCTCAAGGAGATTTTGCGGCATTCCTGAAGGCCAGTGATAAAGAGCAGAGTGACTTGCTGGAGCGAATCACTGGCACAGCCATTTATTCCCAAATTTCAACGGCTGCTTTTGAGCGTTATCGCCTCGAAGAACAACAGCTAAAAAACCTGCAAGAGCAGCAGGCACAGCTGGGTTTATTGGAAGGAGAAGCCATCACGGATGAAATGCTCGCAACTGCAAGAAAGCAGGTAGAAGAACAAACCAAAGGCTTAGAGAAAATCCAGGCTGTTGTACAGCAGTTTGAGCGATGGAAAGAAGCTTCTGAAAAAATTCAAACCATCAAAGCAGAGCAAGCGCAGCTTCAGCAAGAAGAAGATGCGTTTGCTCCAGAAGCACAACGTTTAGCAAAATCCTTGAAGCTACAACCGCAGCGAGAAGCGTTTCAGGAACTAGCGTTCCGGCAGGAAAAGAACGAAGGTTTAAACAAACAGGTAATTACGTTACAGCAGAAAGAAGAAGCACAAACAAGCCACCTTAAAGCATTAGCAGCCCAAGTAAAAGCAGCCAGGCAGCAGTATAGCTTGCTAAAATCATCGGCAAAAGAGAAAGAAGTCATTTTCCGACAGGCAGAAATTCTGGAAGAACAGATCAAGGGGCTCCATCGACAGATCAGCGCCTCGAAATCTGCATTAGAGAGTGGCATTCAGGAAGAAGAGACCCTCAAAACTACACTAAAAACCTGCGTTGAAAAACAACTTACTCTTGGTCAGGAAAAGGAAAAAATACAGGCGTGGTTAGAAAAACATGCAAAATACAACGCCCTTCCTTCCCAGTTACCGCTCATTGAACGCGAAAGGGAAAGCTTACGGGAAATCTACGTTGAGTTGGATAAATACCAAACACAGCAACTGCAGCTACTTGGCCAACAAAAAGAGCAAGTAACGCTGACGGAAGAACTAGAGAAAGCCTACGTATCGCTAGAGAAAAGGCAACTACAGGAGCAACGGGCTTTTGATGAATTACTTCCTCAAAACTTTAGTCCCGAAGAACAAGACAGCACTCAGCGGTTTAACAATGCGATCATTGAACTGCAAGAAAAGAAACAGTTGCTCTTACAACTAAAAACGCTGGATGAAGCTTATCAGGGCTTGTTGACAGAACAAGAACAGTACGAAGAGCGACTTTCCGGGTTGATTGCCAGACAGCAGTCTAACAACAAACTCCTCTTGAACCTGGTGGAAGAACGAGAGCAGGTTGAGGAAGCGCTGGACTATCGTAGGAATATTTACCAGCAGCAGCAATTGATTGCGAATTATGAAAAAGACCGGGAGACCCTAAAAGCAGGAGATCCTTGCCCATTGTGTTTGTCAACCGATCATCCTTTTCACGAGCATCCGGTAAAACCGTTTGTAGACCAGGCAAAGGATGACCTGATCAAGATAGAAAACCAATACCAGCAACTTAAAGAAAAGGAACGAAAGGTCTTACAAGAGGAAACAGAGCTCAGCCAAGAGATAGATTTGCTTCATGGCGACGATTTAAAACCGCTCAATGGTCGCATCAATGAACAACGTAACAAGCTCTTAAAGTACGAAGAACAGATAGCAGGCTTGGTGCATCCTGATCAAAAGGAAGTTTTCACAGCTCGGGGGCAAGCACTTTCCTCACAAATCGAAACAATCGAACAGCAACTTAGCCAGTGGAGGAAGGTACAGGTGGCTTTAGATGATTTAGGAAAAAAACTAAGAAAAACAACAGAAGAACTTCAGGTTACAGAACGTAACTATCTGAACAACAAAGCTAAACTTGAAACAATTGAAGTACAGTTACAGCGGGCAGAAAACGATTTAAAGCAAGAGCAAGAGAAGTTCACGAACGCTCAGCAAGAGCTTCAAGCCTATCTTACACCACTGGGCTTCACCTTTGATCTTGCAACTGCAAGGGATACTTTTGATCAATTGACCACATTGGCCAAAGATTACGGAAACCATACGGAACGAAGCCAACAGTTGGTGAATGAACTATCTGTAACCTTATCCCAAAAAGAAGCAGCACAAACAGCGTTGGACAAACACCTGAAGGCTTTGGCGAATAGTAAAGAAGCCTTGTCTGTTTTGGAAAACCAAAGCACAACACTACAGGGAGAGAGAGCCCAATTACTGGATGGGCAAAGTGTAGAGGAGGCTCGCAAAGAATTGGAAGAAAACCTGAGTAGCACCGAAAATAGCTGGGAAAAACTGCAACAGCAAACACAAGAACAAAAGGAAATTAATGTTGCCACCCGACAGTCCATCAAGGATACTCAAATCCAAATCAGTGAAGGGCAATTAGCGATCAAACAGTTAAGTGACCAACTGCTACTAGCCAGTAAAAAATTAGGTTATGCAGATATAGCGACTGCTCAAAAAGACTTGCTACTAGCAAAGGAGGAACAAGCTTTACAAAACCGCCAGCAAGTACTTCAGCAAAGAATAGCAGAAAGCAGTAGAGTACTGAAAGAAGCCACCAAGGAAGAACAGAAATTCCGGCCGAAAGAAGAGGAGCTAAATAATCAGGAGGAAAACCGCCTACAGCTAAATTCAGCCAAAGCGCAACAGGAGCAAGCATTGGTGGCTTTGGGACAAATGGAACAACAACACCGCCAGCAACTAGCCCGAGAAGCCCAGTTCAAAGAACTCTTGGAACGAATTGAAATCCAAAGGCAGAATTTCAACCGTTGGGCACAGCTCAATGAGGTGATAGGACAGAAGGACGGCAAGAAGTTTCGCAGTTTCGCACAAGGACTCACCCTTCAGCGTCTAGTCGTTTTAGCCAATCAACATTTGGAGCGACTCAATGGCCGTTACCTCATCAGTAAGAAACCACAGGCCGAATTAGAACTGGAGATCATTGATACTTTCCAAGCCGACAACCACCGTAGTATGTTCACCCTCAGCGGGGGAGAATCGTTCCTCATAAGTCTTGCTCTAGCTTTAGGCTTATCGGACCTGGCAGGGCGACACGCACAAATTCAGTCCTTGTTTATTGACGAAGGTTTTNNGCCTAGACTTGGCGATTAGCACTTTAGAGAATTTACAATCAAGTGGAAAAACGATTGGAATCATCTCTCACGTAAAAGCTTTGAAGGAACGGATAGGGGTTCAAATTCAATTACAGAAACAGAGTAATGGGTTTAGTCACTTGGAAATAAGAGGCTAGATACTAATACCTGTCGAAAAACAACCTTTACTGGTCTAATTTTAGCATCTTTTTGCCTTGGTTTAGGTTTCTTCGATAGTAACAATTATTATTGTGAAGTTGTATTTGTATAAAACATAGTTTAGATGAAAGACTTTTTTGGTGCCCACCACGGCCTTGATGAACGCAGCATGGAATCACTGGTAGGTGCTTTGGAGCGGGAGAACCTCCCAGGCTTTGATTATTTGGAATTCAAGCAATCCCTGGAACGCTTGCAAGCCTTGGATATAGAGGAAGAGGTAGCTTTTAAATCTGCTTTTGCAACAGCTTCTACCATGGGGCTAACAAAGGAGAAACTACTAAAAACTGCTGCTCATTATAAGAACGTACTGGACAAAGAGAAAGTAAGCTTCGATGCAGCACTAAAGAAGCAAATCAAAGCCAAAATTGACGGCAAACGGAAAGAAGTAGAAACCCTACGGAAACGTTTAACGGAATACGAAGCAAAGATTCAAGAGTTGCAAAAACTCAAAGCTGCTGCTGAAAAGACCATCTCGGAAGCTGATGCAACTATAGAATCAGCACAAGAAAGTATCAACGATGTTCATCAGCGTTTTGAAGCAACACTAAAAGCGTTGCACAACCAGATTGATCAAGACGTCACTGACATTGATCGTTTCCTTTAATTCAAACTACCCACTAGCTTAAAATCAACGAATATGTCTACGGAAATGCCTAACATGGGTAAAGAAAAATCTTTCTGGAAACGACCAGAAGGAATTACCGGGTTGTTTTTTCTTGCCGCACTGGTAGCCGGTGCAGGTTATCTACTGACCACAGTAAACTGGGCGGCCATTTTTGCCAATACCCTTTACTTGGCAGGTACCCTAGCTGTTGTAGGTGTTGTAGCCTACATGGTCCTTGACCCTAAAATGAGAGGATTAATTGGTTACGCTTACAAAAGCTTTATGCGCGGACTTACAGGAATCTTTGTCAATATTGATCCTATCGGGATTTTGAAATCCTATATTGAAGATCTGGAAAGCAACCTTGGAAAGATGCGCACCCAAATAGGGAAGCTTCGCGGCCAGATGCGCCACATGCTGGGCCTTATTGAAGGCAACGAAGCCGAAATCAATAAGCAAATGAAACTGGCCAGTGCCGCTAAAGCGAAAAACATGGACCAGCAAATGGTACTTGCTTCTCGTAAAGCAGCTCGCCTGAAAGAAAGTAACGCAAAATACCAGGCGCTTCATTCACGGATGGAAGTAATGTCTCGCATTTTAAATAAGATGCATGATAACTCTGAGATACTGCTCGAAGACACTAAAGATCAGGTCAAACTGAAGGAGCAGGAGCGTAAAGCTATTCGTGCTTCCCATTCAGCCATGCAATCAGCGATGAGCGTTATTTCTGGTGATCCAGATAAGCGTGCAATGTTTGATATGGCTATGGAAGCTGTAGCAGAAGACGTAGCCAGCAAAGTAGGAGAGATGGAACGCTTCATGGAAATGTCGGCCAACTTTATGGATTCTGTTGACTTGCAGAATGGTGTCTTCGAAGAAGACGGCCTCCGGATGCTTGAGCAATGGGAACAGCAAAGTACCCTGATGTTGTTAGGAGAAGGACAGCGTACGAATACGCTTGACCTTGGCTCTGCTCCAACGCGTACTGCCGAAGGACAAGAACGGACCAATGGCGCTTCAGAAGGCTACGATAATTTATTCAAATAGTCTTATTGTCGTGATATTTGAGTGTAAGTGACTTATATCAGCAAACTGAATCCATCAAAATCACGGTACTGGGTACAAAGTATCAGGTACTTGGTATAGTATACACTTTAGGCCTCAAAATATCTATACACTGTACTTAGTACATTGAGCTTTCTACTTAAACGGTGTGTGCGTTGGATCATCTTCCTCGTACACACCGTTTGCTATTGAAATATCTTCGAGTTCCTTGATCAGTTGCTCTGCTTTCTTGGCACGCCGGCGAGGGCTTATCGTATAAAGCGTGTAGTTGACCAGTCCATCATCCAGAAATGCTCGATCCTTAGGTTCACGAGCGAAGAAACCAACAACCGCCAAATGGTTTTCGTCACCATCAATATCGAAGGAAAAAACATAAGCCCTGCGCGGTTCTCCTCTAAATAAAGTTTCGACAACATCTAACAATTCTAGTCTCGACACTTTTCCTGTAGGAGATACTTTTTCCATAAACAGATAACGGGCAATAGCTTCCTCGTCATAGTACTTGCCACTAATATCTTGCAACAAGTCGAATTCGTTTAACAACCTCAAGAAAGGAACCTTTAAGCGTTCGTCTTTGAGCATTTGTTTCCATTTTCTTTTAGAGGTTATTTCCCCATTTTCAAATAGATAAGCAGCAGCTTCCAAGCTAGCCCAATCAACTTTTGAACGCTCGTAATAGGAGGTGGCCATATTAAGCACCTCTTCCTTCAAGGGGAGCTTACGGTAAAGGCCAAATACTGCTTTCGGGACCTCATCTCCGTGAGTAGCTGTCCAGGAGGCTAGCCGTTGAAATCCACGGTTAATAAATAATTGCTGATCACCATAGACCAATGCTTTGTCTACGGAATCCTGTACAAGCACTTGCCGTGCAAGTTCCCACAAGAAAAGTGGCTCTTGTTCATTGGTAAGCAACTTGACAAAACTGGGCCAATAAGTCATTACAAGCTCCGGGTTTTGATCAAAGGGAGCCAGGGCTTTTTCTGCCAGGGCAGGAGAGGGTTGCCCTTCCTGCTCCAAAAGCCGGAACAAAAGCTGATATCCCTCTGGTTGATCAGCGGTAGCCAATGCCGAAACAATGGCCAAACGCAAGGCGTCGCTAAGCCGGTCATCCTGACAAATCTGCTGAAGAACCTGTTGGCCGTATTCTCCTTCGCGTAAGAATGCAGGAATAAGCTTGTCTGTTATTTGCTGCGCCAGCTCATATTTGTCCCAATGATTGTCCAAGAAGACATTCCTCAAAAGCGGCAAGTCGTCCTGGTCCAATGCCAGTGCGGGGTCGAGAACTTTTAAGACTTCTTTTAAGTGTATACTATCTTGCGCTTGCAAGGCTTCACAAAGGACTTCTGTCCGAGGAGAAAATAAATCAAAAGAGGAAGACGAAGGTTGCCAGTTATCATCTTGAAAAAAGAGCGTGCCATTTTTTCCGTTCAATTCTGTCTGTGGAGCGACCATTTGCTTTCTCACCCAATAACGCCCATGATGGTAATGTTGGATTCTCTTTTGGAGTTGTGCATGGCCGGTGTTATAGTATTTTTCATAAGCAACACGGCCAGGTGCTAAATAGGTTTCGGTGTTTTTGATAAATTCATCATTGGTGTGAATCAAAGGAGCAATCCCTTGCTCAATAAAGCTTATGCTGTCTTTTATACTGATCGATGAGGGATAAAGGAATACATCTACAAGATAAGTAGCGCTAGTTCCGGGGTCTACTCCTCCTACCTGGTATTGGATTTTTGCCATTTGTGCATCATCGCTCCGTAAGTCGATGACTTTGGTTGTCGCTTCAGTAGGTAAAGAAACAGATAAGACATCTTTTACGAGTTCAACCGAATTCGATGGCACACCAACCAGCGGAAGTAGCTTAAAAGAGGATTGAAACTTCTTTGTCACTTTACTTTTCGCTAAATCTACCTGACTTAGTAAGTAAATGCGGTTCGCACGGGCTATTAATTGGCCAGAAAACATCAAACCCTTGTCGGCGAACTCTCCCTCAAGTTTCCAGCGTGGAAATCCTTGCAATGAATCCCGGCTGGTCACCTGAATATCTATTGCATATAACCCTTCAAGGTATTCCAGCCCTTCTTGAAACTGAGTAGCCTCATTCTCTTGCTGTTGTCCAGGCAGGTAATCATAGTATTGGCACCAAACGGACGCGGCAGGTTCTTCAAAGCCCGCGCGGTATAAGTGAAGTGGATAATCGTTCTCTTTTTCGTAGGGATACCGTTCATTGACCAATGAAGAAGAGTACGCATAATGACCAGGAAGTCGGAGTTGAAAACCACCCAAAGTATCCTTTACGGTCACCCATTTATTATTACTCTCTTTTAAGAGTTGAAACTTACTCAAAAAGGTATCGACATCTGCCAATGTTTCCAGCGTTTCCTGTTGATAGGCACCTACCTGAAGGTAGTAGAGGGTTTGATCATAGTTGAAAGTATACCCCCGGTAAAATTCCAATTCATCATTTGGCTTAGTCATATCATATCGAAATCCTTCTAAACCATTGTGGCTGATAGGCGTTTTCTCTTCTATTTCATAACCATCTTGTACAAAAAAGGCATCATCAAAATCATCGTAATCCAGAGGGAGTAAACTTGAGGTTAGAATCAAATAGGAAGCCCCTCTACCAATATCAAAAGAAAGGTAAGAAGTACTAGCCCCCTCGCTATGCTGAAAAAGAAAATCAATAGGCATACCAAAAGAGAACAAACCATTGGCGTCATTTTTAACGGGCCAAGGGCGCTCTATTTCAGGAATAAAGGTACTGTCGGCAAGGCCGGTAAATGTGGGTGTAACTCGACGTAATGTATAACCAGCCTTTTTCAATAACTCAATAACACCTTCTTCTCCGGGCAAATGGGCTGCACCAACAATGCTAAATAAGCTTTCTCTTGGCATAATTTTTTGCATCCGCTCTACCATGATGTAATTGCGAGCAATAAGCGCCAATTGATTAAACTCTCTGGGGTCTCTTTCAATAAATGTCGCAATGGGGCCTAAATCGCCAGCGTAATACAGTCGCAGTAACTCATCAGGGTTGCGGCCAAACCAGGAGAAGTTCATTTGTTTACCAGAGAGCGTAGATTCTTCATTTTCATAAAGGTGATTGTCGATTTCTTCCAGCCCGTAGTGATTTTTCCCAAATCTGCGCCCAATCTCCATTAAATATGCATCCAGCATAGTGGGCATAAAGCCACTATTGCGAAGATCTTCTCCATCACTCAATCCTTTGAGCAGCCGACGGAAGTCCAGTGTAGTAGAGTCAGGTTTTGAGGTTACTTTACTGGTGTCTGGCAGGAGGATTTTTTCCTGAATAAACTGAATATAAGCCGAGTCAGCAGTAACCTCTTCGTTACCAACGTACAGTTCCAAAATACGTAGCATCGCAGAATCCAAATGAACTTCATTGGCAACAGCATCACAAGCTTGCAGATAGATCAATAAGGAATCAGGAAATTCGAAGACGGATTTATACCTCACGTGCATAGAACCAAACACATAAGAGGGGGCTTCAAGCTCATTTCCACTGATTTCCCAAAGCAAGGCATAATCACTTCGTGAGGTATCCTGAGGGGATTGTGCAAGAAGGGGGAAACTTAGACAAATGAATAATGTTCCGAAGAGAACAGAAGTAAATGAGGAGTCAAAACGGCCAAGCCAAAAATGCATGTGTTGGGGATTTGCAGATAGAACGTAAATAGCCGCCGCTTAGTGAAAACAGAGTGCTTAAAAATAGAAATTTTTAGTGATAATGCTTCCTGGAGGCATTTTTACTTAGGAACAACACGAAAATACTTAGTATCCATTGGTCTTTTGTATTCAAAGAAAATCATCATAAATAACAGGGTAGGGGAGTTCTCTCTCTTTCATGACTTGCACATAAAGTGCTACATCTTTTATATTCCAAGATATTAATTGTTCTAATTCTTTTTTATTCGGTGATGCAGAAGGCCTGGAGGTAACGTTTTTGAATGGAATTGAAACATTCGGCCAGTCTAATTTATTGGCTAGCAGCTTCAAGTCACTTTCAAAGTTATCCTGAACACCAATGAAGAAAAAATCTTGGAGTACTGCTCCGTTAAGAAAAAGATTCATTCTGTTTTGGCACTCTGGAAGCGCAGCGTATTCCATTAGTGTTTGATGGCTTCGATGCTTGTTTCGTTCATAATCCTTGGGGTTTCTCTGAGGATGATCAAATAGTGCTTTAAAAAAATGGTAGTTGGATAAAACCCGTTGTACCGGATCGCGTAACCAAGTTATTAATTTGGTATTTGATGTTTGGTGCAAGTGTTTTATCTCTGGATAATGAAAATGTCCGTGAAGAACAGTAACCCTACCAGAGGTATTTGGTGCAAATACGCCAGCTAAACTAGTTTCAGCAATGAGATCCCTTCGCCGATAAGACTTACTAAGTTTATCACCATAAACTTGCTTTAGAACAGCATATAAAGTCGTCCCTCCTGTTTTGGGAATATGTATGGAAATAATATCCATGATTAACTAGCGACCGTTTGAGCCTTTTTTATTTGAAAGAAAATCAAGATCTATTGAAGATAAAGTAAGAGAATATCGAAAAGGATATCAGGAGATTATCCGTTTGTACAATAATAGAGAATTATTCCTTCGCTAACAGGTTTTTAGCTACCATTTAAGCTAAAAACTAAGGAGGAGGAGCATTTTTAGTTATCTTGCTCGGAATAACACTACCTAGCTATTCATGTCTACACAATTAGTCAAATGGTCTACAGGAATTGCATTATTCCTCTGGCTATTATGGGTTTTTATCACCTATGTCGGTTTTCATCCATCCCAGTTAGTTACGCTAAGTGACCATCCTTACCTTGGGTTGTTATCAGTTGTAGGCCTAGTGACTTTATTGTTGGGGGCCTACAGTTGGCGCCGTTTAAGACAGAAAAAAAAATGGCACTTTTCTTTTCGCGGTGCACATTTGGTTTTAGCTACCCTAATATTAGGCTTAGTCGTTGTATTTAGCTTTTGGCATGCCATTGACTTCACTAATTCGGATAAAGGTTTAGCTGGTTTTTATTTTTTCGTCAATAGTCTATGGTACCTGTTGTTGCTTCTGTTTTTGGGAATAAGCATGATAGCTTTAGGCAGTATTGTTACTGAAAAGTTGCAAGATTTCCAGCAACATTCCTTGTTCAGCATGGCCATTGGGATAATGCTCTTAGGTGTATTCAGTGCTTTCCTTGGACTATTTCACGTGTTGTACGGTATTTTATTATGGGTTGTTATTGTAGGAGCCGTGGTACTAAAAAGACAATTGGCTTTAACTACCTTAAAAGAGTGGTTATGGACAAAACACCGCTGGCGCATATTGCATTGGTGGCAACTCCCTATTGTAATACTAGGCTTATTTTACCTATCAGTTTACTGGGTAGGGAGCGTAAAAGCCTTTGCGTCTGGTTTTGATGGAGCTGCTCTCTATGCTAACTTGGCTCAATTAGTTGCGGAAAAAAATTCCCTGCCAGGTGCTTATCAGGCATTCAGCTGGTCAGTGGTGATGAGTTGGGGCGAGTTATTATTCGGTAGCCTTTCTATGAGTATTCTTTTGTCACATTTCATTTATCTGCCTGCACTGGCATTGGGTTATCATATCTTACGAAAATGGCTCAAGGCACCGTATGCTTTGCTGAGCATCGTCTTGGTTCTTTCGTTGCCTATGTTTAGCTTTATGGTAATGGTGGATGAGAAAATAGATTTAGGCTTGTTGTTAATTAGCTTGGCCGCCATCTATCTTGTCTTGCAGATTAATTTTTCCAGTTTGCCGGAAAAATTAAATGTGAAATCATTATTTCAGAACAAAGCGTACTATCCCTTCCTTCTTTTAGGTGCTTTACTAGGGTTCGCATTTTCCATAAAATATACATCCGTCTTTCTTTTTGGGGGAATCTTGGCTTTGCTATTCTATCGTTTAGGGAAAATGGCTATGTTTTGGGGTTGGCTATTGTTTTTTTCGGGTTTTATCTTCCTCAGCGGTTTCTATACCTGGGGAAACCTACCTTTAAGTACGGGAGAAGCCCAGGTGTTGGGCGCAACAATGGGACTAGCAGGTGTTGGATTGATGATCTTCCGACTTTATGCTAATCCGCTTGCGGTACGGCAATTATTACAAGGCGTACTGTTATTAGGCATGACTTTTTTATTGGTTTTCTCGCCTTGGGCCGGAAAGCACTTTTCCGAGCGTAATTATAAGTTTGAACTTTCAAGCTTCCTTTACGGAAAACCTGATCGGATAGCCATTGAAGTAACTGGAAGGTATTTATCCCTAAAGGTAAATACGTCTCCTTTTGAGACTGGGACACTTAAAGAAACTAGATTGCTCACCAATGATCAAACTTCACCAAAATCGGATGAGATAGCGACCGGATCGTCAGAGGCAGAGGAAGATGACAAGGGCATGATTGGCAATGCCAAAAGAGAAGAACTCCAACGCTACCTCGGTTACGAAAAGGGTATTTTGCGTTATTTGACCATTCCTTTTGACCTTTCCTTTAATCTTAATGTACCAGGGTTGAGGCACCAGGAGGTCAGTTTTTTCTGGTTGGCATTGTTTCCTATCCTTTTTCTTTTTAATGCAAAACGCTGGCGATTCCGTGGAATACTGTTAGTCATAGGTGGAGCCATCTACCTTGCAGCTGCGTACTGGTCTTTAACGGAGGCGGGCACCTCTGAAGGGCATATTACCGGAGCAAATAATTTCCTCGACCAGTACATTCAACAGGTACCTGCTGGAAACAATAGTGGAATGATGGGTGTCTGGCAAAAATTAGCACAACCTTTTATCGACCTGGGGAGTAAAATGACGGGGCCGTTTACGGAACTCTCTACATTACCTGCTTATCTATTTATCCCCGTATTGTTGGGCTTGGTTTTTCTACTTGTTTTAGTCTTGAAAAAACAAGTCAAAGATTGGCCAGTGGCCATGAAGGAGACTGGAATTATTTTGCTATCCTTCCTGTTTTTATGGTTTTTGCTAGCCAATAGTATTAGCTGGTATGCGCTATTACCGATTGTCCTCCTTCCTTCCTGGTTTATTTACATTTTAGAACGATCTTCCAAGAAGATTACTTCAGAAAGATCCGCGGTATTTGGCACCGTGATTGGAGGTACTATTATTCTTCAGTTAATTTTCAATACAGGCGTGCTGATGACCAGTACCCAGCCCGGGCAGCCAGCAGTACAAATGTACAATTGGCCAATGGTTCAATATCTGTGCAGTGGAGATCTTGACCAGGTTAAAACATTGAACCTCTTTAATCCGACATATTCACAGGTTGCGAAGCAACTTAACCAAGGGCGATCATCAAGAATTTACCGAGTTAACACCTATTTACAATTCCATATTGACAACAATGATACTAGGGTTTTAGAGGATAATCAACTACAGAAATTTGATCAGATAACTAGCCTCATTAGCAATCCTAATGATTTCATCCGTGTCCTCAAAGAAAATGATTTTGAATACGTGCTTTATGACCTCAATACACCTTCGCTAGATCAAACACCAGAGCTTAGTTTGCAGGCCAAGTGCCGGAATCTTCTCCAGGTACTACTCACTAGCTCTGAGGTAGAACTAGTAATAACGGATAATTATGTCGCAGCCCCGGCAGGGAGTAATCCCATCCGGCTACCAAACGGCCAAACGGCTGTAGCCCAGCCAGGATTGCAAGGTCAAATTATTTTACCTGGACAAGTCGCTTTGTTCCGAATCAAATAAATGGTAAAATGCCAGATCAGTTGCTCCTTACGGTCATTTTGCCTGCTTATAACGAAGCGAAAGTCATCGGGGATGTTATTGATGAGATTCAGTCAGCCATTCCTTGCCGCATCGTCGTTGTGGATGATGGTAGTAGTGATAACACTACTGAATATGTTCGTAGAAAAGGAGTAATGGTTATTCGTCATCTGTTAAACCGAGGAGCAGGTGCGTCTTGTATGACAGGGATAAGTCTTGCTAGAGAAAAAAACTGGCAACAGGTAGCTTTTCTTGATGCTGACGGACAGCACGTAGCTACGGATTTATTAGCATTAAAGGCTTGCATGGAAGAAACAGAAGCAGACCTCGTCATAGGTAGTCGTTTTATGCATGCTGAAAATATGATCCCGCGGATACGCCGTATCTTCAATACGATAGCTAATATATTAACCAACACTTTTTGTAAACATCACTACTCCGATACCCAATCTGGTTTTCGTTTATTAAATCGTCGCGCTATCGAAGCTATTGATCTCTATCAGGACGACTTTAGCTATTGTAGTGAAATGATTATTCAGGCAGAACAAGCTGATTTGAAAATTTCAGAATGCCCGATTTTCGTACGTTATACGGAATATTCAATGAGTAAAGGCCAGGATTTTCAAGTGGGCGTCATGACCGCCTTCCACTTCTTATGGAAACTGATCTTTAAATAGATAACCTTATGGAAATACGCATCTTTCAATGGTTGGTACCTGCTTTGGCTCTATTGTTTCTTATGAGTCACCTGCTTCGCTATTACCGTGGCCGAATCGACTTACGAGAAACCGTAGGTGGTATTTTACTTTGGCTTGGAGTCTCGGTGCTTGCCATTTTCCCTGATACAATATCGAATGCCTTTGCTCAGGTTTTAGGATTCAAGAGTAACACAAATGCTATTCTGTTTTTTGCGGTTGGTTTACTTTTCTATTTCCAGTATCGGTTGTATCATATTCAAGTGCGACAACGCCGCCAACTAACCCAACTCACACGGGCTTTGGCACTACAGGAGTTTTTAAAAGAGGAGGAGAATAAAGTACAAGAATAACACTTCAGGGAATTCTCCATCCAAATGTCCATTCAATAAGTTATGAAATTCCTCTTTGTCTTAGAACATTTCAGCCCTTACCTCGGTGGTGCAGAAAAGTTGTTCCACCAGGTAACCTCTATGCTGGTGCAAGAAGGCCACGAAGTTGAAGTCGTCACTACCTTGTTTCGGGCTGATTTGCCTGCCACCGAAATTATAGAAGGCGTTCAGGTTCGCCGCGTAAAATGCTACAATCGGTTTTTATTCACTTTGTTTAGCCTGCCCGTCTTATTTCGGGCGGCCAAACGGGTAGACATTATTCATACCACTACCTACAACGCAGCTTTTCCTGCTTGGCTGGTGGCCAAATTTTGGCGTAAGCCCAGCATTATTACTTATCATGAACACTGGGGGAAACTATGGTTCCAGCTGCCTTTTCTAGCAATTTGGCAACGTTGGCTGTACTTTTTATTCGAAAAAATGATCAGTCGCTTGTCTTTTGATCATTACATTGCGGTATCCGAAGCGACCAAGTCTAGTTTGATCATTGCGGGGATTGCTCCCGGAAAAATTCATCGCATCTACAACGGTATTGATTATGACCGTTTTCAAGCGATTGAGACGGATAAAACAGCCTATTTTTCAATCATTTATTATGGCCGGCTAGGCGTATCAAAAGGTTTGGATTTACTAATTCCAGCTTGGGGAGCTTTTGCTCGTAAGCACTCCTCTGAACGAGTGGTATTACAGTTGGTACTTCCAACCTATCCCCCTTCTTTATTATCGATCATTAAAGCGTTGATCGCAGCAGACTGCCCTCCTGAAAGCGTTGTTGTTTTCCACGAACTCACTACGAAGGAACTGTTCACGACCGTAAAATCCAGTCATGCTGTCGTTATCCCTTCTTATAGCGAGGGTTTTTGCTTTGTGGCAGCAGAGGCCGTAGCTTTGGAAGTGCCGATTATTAGCTCAGGCCAGAGAGCCTTACCCGAAGTAGTGAGCGGGAAGCATTTACATTTGCCTGCATTGACTGTTTCTGCGCTAACAGAGGCATTAGAAAAAGCCTATCGGAAAGAATGGCTTTCAGTACCTGAAAGAAGTTTCCCTTTGGCACAAACAGGGAAACAATACTTGCAATTGTATAAAAGCTTGTCTGGCGAACAAGGTGCTACTCGATCGTAACTGATCTTTTCTTTTTTTGGTTATGAGCTATCCAAGCTTCCACCTGTTCTGCATCTAATATACCGATGACTTCTCTACGCAATTTGGAACGGGCTTCTTTTCCTGCATTAAGGCTTTCCACTGTATAGGTAGCCGCAACATTGTTGATAGCTGTTCTTTGACTTTCTCTAAGAGGGTAGGGCGTTTCTGCTAAAACTCCTGCTAGATGTTCGGCAGCATCTGCTTGTGTCTTGAAGATAAACTTCAGTTCCTTGGTTTCTTTCTCTTCTTCAGGCATATCGGATATAGCAGCAGTACCTGAACATGCACTAAACAGAAAAAGGAGGGCTAGAATTCGAATCAACATAGCTTGTTAGAAGTATAGAGTTATAAAAAATCTGATCTTAAACATCAATCAAGGTAAAGATACAACATCATTCCATCCATTGTGCTACTTTTGTAATAAGGAATTATTTCTGTCTCTCAACTAGACCTTGTACTAAGTGGTCTAAATTATCAAATCAATACATGAATCTGGCAAATGACGACGACTTAATCGCGATTGATCAATCATTTAAGAGCGGTATCCTTAAGCAAATGTATCACAACGTTAGTCAACTGAAGAAGAATGCTTTTTTGATTTGGCAGTTGGTAAAAGTAAATGTTACCAGTACGTATAAACGATCATTCATTGGTTTATCCTGGATGGTCATTACACCTCTTTTAGCGGTGGTCGCCTGGGTACTTTTGCAAGGAGCAGGAATTATGGACCCCGGGGACACTGCCATCCCTTACCCTGCTTATGTATTGCTGAGTACTTCGATTTGGAGTTTTTTTCTCGGAGCTTACCAGGCCAGTAGCAAAGTACTCGTAGAAGGTGGTCGTTTAATGATTACGATCCGCTTTCCTCATGTGGTGCTAATCGCCGAAAAAGTGCTGGTTCACATGATTAGTTTTGTTATTCCTTTTGCGATCAACCTTATAGTATTACTATTGTACGGTATTCCTTTTACTGCTTGGAGTGTCTTGTTTCCCCTCACCTTGATCCCTCTTTTATTTGTCGGGGTAGGCTTGGGGTTACTCGTATCTTTGATGAGAGTGGTAGCCGTAGATTTAGCTATGCTAGTAGACAAAATGGTCGGTTTCTTGATGTTTTTGACACCAGTTATTTACGCCCCTAAGGTTTCATTACCTATTCTGGCTACAGTTGTTAGCTACAACCCACTTACTTATCTTATTGGTTTTAGTCGTGATCTACTAACGGCAGGTACATTTTTCTCACCGATGACTTACCTCTGGGTAAGCTTGGGAAGTGTATTATTTCTAGGTTTTGGTTTTTGGGCCTTTACTAAATTTGAGCGCAAGCTTGTAGAAAGGATGATCAACGTATGAATACATCAGATCAGCCAGCAACGTTACTTTCTGTTAAACAGGTGAGCAAGAAATTTGCCAAAGACATCCGTTACAATCTGTACTATGGAATCAAGGATATCCTATTTGGCTATAGCCATAACTATGAACAACTTAGGCATCAAGAATTCTGGGCTTTGAAAGATATTTCCTTCGATTTACGAGACGGAGAAATACTGGGTATAGTAGGAGCAAATGGTTCTGGGAAAACGAGCTTAATGCGTATGATAGCTGGTATTTACACCTTAGAACAAGGCGAAATCCTCACTAAGGCAAACAGTAAAACAACAGCTATTTTTGCGCTTAAATCAGGAATGCAACCCCTGTATACTGGACGAGAGAACATCTATATCAAAGGGGCACTCTATGGTATGAGTAAACAAGAAATCGATCGTCGATTACCCTTTATCGAAGCATTTTGTGAACTAGGAGAGAAGCTGGATACGCCGTTTGGTAACTATTCTTCAGGGATGGGAGCTCGTTTAGCTTACGCGATCGCTGTAGCTACCGATCCCAACATTTTCATTATTGACGAAGCATTGGCTGTCGGCGATTCTGTTTTCAAGACCAAGTGTTTTGAGCACTTGAAAGAATTTGTAAAACAACCTTCAACGGGCGTGCTGTTCGTGTCGAATAATATTCGTAAAATTCTAAAAATCGCTACCCGAGTGATTGTGATGGAAGAAGGAAGGGTTATTCTAGATTCTCAGGACGTTAAGTCCGCGCTTACTTTTTATGTTGATAATTGCCTCAAGCATTTGGATAAAGAGAAGCGGCAGGCAAAATTGAAAACCGTAAAACATTACGACTTATAGTAGCTTATGCTGTTTCAATCTTTTGACTTCTTACTTTTTTTTCCGCTCTTTACTGTGCTGTACTTTCTGCTGCCCGTCCGGCATCGATGGTGGTGGGTGCTATTGACCAGCTATGCGTTTTACGCATTTTGGAACCCTTGGTATCTTCTCCTCTTATTCGCATCTACGCTGACGGATTTCTACGCTGCTCTGGCCATCGCTGCTACCGCAGACCGCTCTAAGAAAAAAAGATGGCTTGCCTTTAGTCTTACCGTGAATTTAGGGCTACTGGCTATCTTTAAATACTACGATTTTTTTGCAGAACAGTTTGCCTGGTTCATTCGATGGTCTGATCCTGATTTTAGTCCTTACCTCTTAGAAGTAGTCTTACCCGTAGGGATTTCCTTCTATACCTTTCAGACTATCGGCTATACTGTGGATGTGTACCGCGGACGCCAGCTTCCCGTTCGGCAACTCGGGTATTTTGCTAATTATGTCTCCTTTTTTCCGCAACTCGTGGCCGGGCCGATCGAACGCGCCAAGGATTTGTTACCTCAATTGCATTTTAACTATCGTTTCGATTCTCAGCGGGTTACCGAAGGACTACGACTTTTCCTTTGGGGTTTATTTAAAAAACTAGTGGTGGCGGACCGCCTTGGGCTCTTTGTCGGGGCCGTTTTTACCGAACCCGGCGCCCACGGTGGGGGGGTGGTCCTACTGGCCGGATACCTGTTCTTTTTTCAGATTTACTACGATTTCAGTGCTTACCAGGATATGGCGGTCGGTACTGCACGTATTCTGGGCGTACGACTCTCCGATAATTTCAAACCACTTATCTTGTTGAGTTCATCCGCCATAAAATTTTGGCAGGGCTGGCACATGACACTCACCCGCTGGATTGGTGATTATGCCTACCGACTCTTTGGCATGCACAGAGCTAAAATTGGCCATGTGATGATCAGCCCCTTGTTCATTTTCTTTTTGGTTGGACTGTGGCACGGAGCTAATTGGACCTATATCTTGTGGGGGGTATTAAACGGTATATTCTTGATTGTAGAGCGAGAGCTGCGAGGTGTTAACACCGTAATCAAACGTTTTTTTGGTAAAAAAATAAGAAACGGTATTGGATTTTTCTTTTTTTTCAATGCCTTCACTTTCGCCAATATTTTCTTTTGTTCTTCCTCCGTTAGCCAGGGGTGGCATTTTTTACAAAGCATAGTTTTACTCCCAACTACGGCATGGAATCCGGGTATGCATCCCATTGATTTTGCCCTGCTTTGGATCGTCTTATTTTTTAGTGTTCTTTTTGAGTATAGTCATCGGCATTTACCGCCACTAGAGTTACTCCATCTCCGCCATCCTGCTCTTCGGTGGTTACTTTACCTGATTTTAGGCTGGGCCATTTGGTTTTTGCGGATTCCGGAGGATTTAGAGTTTATTTACTTTGAATTCTGATAAATAGCCCAAAGTTGGTGCAGTTTTTCTGTATCCGATAAGGATAGATCCGTTTGCTCTCTAGGGTCTTCCGCGAGGTTAAATAGTAAAGGAAAGTGATTACTAAAAGACGTACTTAATTCATAGTGCCTAGTAAAGGTACTATGCTCGAAATGTCGGGTTGTGATCTGACTTCCATCATTAGATAAGAAGATAGCTTTCCAATCCCCTTGTCGTACAACTTTAGCAGGACCAAATGACCATTGATAGATTTCACGTTGGGGCCTGTTGTATATACCTGTATCCGCTATGATGGATAATCCACTGCCTTCGTAATGGATTTCGTCATCAGCTAATGCTGTGAGAGTAGGAAAGATATCTGTACTCAACACCACTTCTTCGATGACTTGAGCTTGCAGTTTCCCGGGCCAATAGAAAATACCAGGTACGCCTAAACCTGTTTCGAACAGTGTCCCTTTTCCTCCCTGTGGTGATTCTTTTCCTGCGGACTTGAAAGTAAAACCATTGTCCGATATAAAAACGATTACTGTGTTATTGTCTCTTTTGCTGAGAACGGCCTGAATTCTAGCGAGTTGCCGGTCTAATAATTCAACCAATTTCAAGTAATTCTCAGGAGTGTCGATACCATCCCGGTTGCTATTACCAGGAAATAAGCCTTCTTCTCCTGGTAATAGGTAAGGTCGGTGCGGATTGGCATACGCTAGTAACATAAAATAAGGGGTGTCTCGAGAAGCGTTTTCAATATAGCCAATTGCCTCATCAGTAATTAGCTCGGTAAGGTGTTTTCCTGGCCGATGTAAAGCTTCGCGGCCATCTAAAAGACGGTATCGATTAGTCGCGTCTACGTGACTGATATAATCGATGTGTCCACCGATAAACCCTCGAAAAAAATCAAACCCTCTCGATAATGGATGTTCTTCTGGTCTATATCCTAAGTGCCACTTGCCTAAAAGAGCAGTCCGGTAACCATTTTCCCCCAAGCACTCCGCTAAACTGGGAATTGTAGTGGATAATCCTGCTTGGACAGCCATTTTATGAGGCCTGAGAACACGTTCGACCTCATTCATTTCAGCAGTGTGTCCGGTTAAGATACTCGCCCGACTTGGAGAACAAACTGGGCTGGTAACATAGAAACTTTCTAATTGCCACCCATGAGCAGCCCAGTAATCAATAGTTGGGGTCTGGACATTACGGTTTCCGTAGCACCCTAAGGCTTCCTTACTCAAGTCGTCTGCTAAAATGAGGATAATATTTGGACGATCAGGATGCTGTATGTTGGTTTCCGAGGATAGCGGACTACACCCGCTCACGAGCACGCTACCAATCATCATCATTACTAATCTAACCTTCATTGATCCAGATGATTTTTAATGTATTGAGCTAGTGTAAAAGAAAAACGCTGGGCACTTTCTCCCTCTAGGTGATGGTGGCCGTCAGAAAAGCGATAGTCCTGTTCAGGTGTGATGTCATTCCAGTTGAAATACTTAACGTATTTATTATCAGCAGCAATTTTTTCCATTACCCAATTAAAATCTTCATAGATTTGATTTTCTTCTGCAAGCATTTGTTGGCTCACCGGAATGCGTATCAGAAAAACGTTTCCCCGATCAGCTAACAGATTAACCAATTGTTTAAGGCTGTTTTCTCTACTAGAAGAACGATACATGGTGTGTTGAAGTAGGCGGTCTTCTTTCTTACCGCGATGGATCGTTCCCTTTTTAACAAAAGTAGACTGAGCACCGTCTTGGTAAATCTGATGGTGCACAGCAGATTCGCTATCGTTATAGGTATTGTGTAGTAATCTTACCAACAAAGCTGATCCAGGGCGGGGATTTCGAAACACATATTCGACGTTAGGAAGAGCATTCATGTCCCATAACTGATAGAATCGAAAAGCCTCTTCCCGCCGACCGTTGCCCCCCTCGAAGTCCATTATACTTCCTGGGGCGACGGACAAAATATAGAGCCCATTGTGGGAGTCAGAAGGAGTTAGCTTACGCTTGATAGCATTATAATATGGTTCCCCGTAAGGAGATAACAAACCATTGAACGCAAAATTGATGATCGGAGCATCAATGTGTAACTCTTCTTTTATAACGCTTGGAAGAATACCCTTAAATGCTCTTGAACCTCCAAGTATGAGATGGTTAGCAGATTGAGTCGCTTTCCAGTAATAGGCATCACGTTGGGTAATCAGATTGTACTGAAAATAGTAGTAGGGCACACCCACTAATAAAATAAAAGCGATCAACTTGCAAAAAAAAACTTTCATCCCATTTAAATTAAAAAGTCAAGCAAGCTACGATAATGATAATCGTTTGCAACTCCTAAAAAAAGGTATATTTTGCGACTCCTAATAATTACAGCTCAATAATGTGGAGACTTAGCAAAAAGCTCGATTACCTGCGCTACGCAAAATCTGGAGAGAACATCCTACTCACGGGTGTTCCGCGTTCAGGCACTACCCTCATCTGTCGGCTTTTGTGCGAACCGCCCAATATGGTCGCTTTAAATGAGCCGATGGATCGTCAGTTTTTTCCTTCGCCGGAAAAATCACAGGCGGCTATTGCTGATCACTTTCGCCAATTTCGCCGCAGCCTTTATTTTGAGCAATCAGCACTTGCCAGGACCAGTAATGGAAAGATCGTAGACAATGCTTTCTCAGAGAAGAGCCCCAAAGATCGTTCAAGACTTGTTACCAGAAGTAAGGTAGTCTTTAATAAATCTTTATCCCCTAATTTTACCTTACTGATGAAGCATTGTGCGGAGTTTACGCTGATTCTACCTGCTTTGCTAGACCATTATTTGATCTATGCCGTTATTCGTAATCCGCTGGCCATACTGGCATCTTGGAACTCTGTTGATGTTCCGGTCTCACGGGGTAAAGTAGCAAAATCAGCCCGTCTAAATCCAAGTTTTCATGCTCGACTCAATGAGCATCCAGAAGACTTACTGACCCGCCAGCTATTTATACTCTCTTGGTACTTCGAGCAATATCAGCAGCTCCCCGAGCGGCAAATCATTCGCTATGAAGAGCTCATTGTTTCACCAGCTAAAACGCTCGGGCGAATTGTCGGTCATAATATTAACTTCTCTTTTCCGATACTCGAAAATCGCAATGCCAACAAGTTGTACAACGCAACGAACCTATCCCGATTAGCAGAGCGATTACTCCAGTCAGAGGGTGCTTACTGGGCTTTTTATGCTCGATCATCCGTGAAGGATTTGGCACAAAAAATGCAGGCGGATTATGAGCAATGACATTATTCTGACTGGTCCTCCACGATCGGGTACAACACTAGCCTGTAGTCTGTTGAACGAATTGCCAAATACCGCAGCACTGCACGAGCCAATGAACTTGAAAATGTTCCCTGATCCGGTCACTGCGCTGGAAGAAACACAGCATTTTTTCGTCCGTATGCGCACCAGTATTTTGGAAACCGGTACCGCATTGTCAAAGGTAAAAGGAGGAAGTATCCCTTCCAATCCCTTTGCTGACGACCGCACTTCTGAACGGAGTAGCATTGTCAGCAAAGGAACCCTCCGTTTTGAAAAGTCGTTTAGCCCTGATTTTAAATTAGTGATTAAGCAGAATGGACATTTTACGTTTTTACTTCCCGAACTGAGCAGCCATTTTCCCGTCTTTGTTCTCTTACGGCATCCGGTAGCGACTATCGCTTCCTGGAATACCATCCAAGCTCCGGTAGCGAAGGGAAATCTCAGCGTGTTGAAGACGCTGAACCCTGAATGCTATCATTCTCTTGAACGCATGCCAGACCTGATAGAACGGCAAGTAGCACTTTTAGTAGCAATGTATAACGGTTACAGCTCCTTGGAGAGCAGCCAATTCCTTTATTACGAAGACTTGATTGCCTCTCGGGGGAAATCCCTGAAGAACATCATTCCTGCTGCGGCAAATCACGAACATGCTTTGCGTAGCAAAAACAAAAATCCACTCTACAGCTTGGAATTAATTCGAGACATCAAAAACCACCTGGCTAAAGTGAGTAATGCTTTTTCTGGGCACTATACTCTGGGTGATATTCTTGCTTATTAGGACTTAAAGACATTCCTTCCATGATTCTGAGGATTCATAGCCCCAGGATGCTGATGGTTGATGACCATGTTATTGTTTTTTAGAGGAAAACAGAGTGTCGTCCGCCCAAATCTCATCCACACGATCCAATAGCCCTAATATGGCCTCGCGTTCCTGGGGGAGATCATGCCGTTTACTGATCTCCTTACCCGCCTGAATAAAGCCTTGTCGGGCTTCTTCGTTTAGTTTCAATGCAGTAAGTGCTGCCTGGAATAAAGCATCTGGTTCATAGGCAGGTTGTAGACAGGTTTTATCAGGTAAACAAAAGTCGATGTTACCTACTGCGTAGGGGCAAACCACTAGCTTTTCCATCACCATCGCCTCCAATGCAGGTAGGTAAAAGCCCTCCGCACCACGTTCTGCATCCAAGGGTAAGAAAACAACAGCTTTAGCACTGTTCACTAGCTTTAGAAAGTCTTGTCGGGTAGGTAACTTGGGCGGAAGTTGTACTTTGATTTTCCATTTATTACGTCGCCAGCGGTTGCGGCTTTGTAAGCGTTTGTATAACTGCTCGGCGAGGGGAGGGTTTTTCAAGCCTACAATGAGTAAATCATATTCAGGCTGAGGATTTGGATCGGGTAGTAATTTAAAATCAATAGCATCTGGAATTAAGAATACGGGACCGTTGACACCAAAATCTTCTAATATTTGTTTTCCTACAGAGCTTTTAGCTATCCGGATGGCGGGATATTGCAAATAATTGTAACGAGGGTCTTCGGGGCGAGTATGGCGGGGTTGAGCGATATTTACGATGGGAACAGGTGGGTGTTTTGCAGTATGCTCATCAAGAACTTTCCAATCCTTGCCAGCAAAAAAGAGAATATCCTTTTCGTCAATTCTCCAGTCGGCAATCCCTTCATTTCGGTAACGAAGCCAGAAATTCCCAGGATTGTCAAACCAGACGGTTTCTTCTCCATAATAAAGTGCAGGAGCATATTTTTCAGAAGACAAAAGGTGTTCGTAAGCATCCCTTACCTTCAGTTGGCCTCCACTGGTACCACCGTTGTACTTGGTCCAGGAGCGGTGGAATAATACACGTCTTTTTTGTGAAGTCATAGTTAGAAGGAGTAGTCTTGAAAAAAAGAAAAAGCACTCATTTTTTGCTGTAGGTAGGTTTTGTGTGCCGCAGACCAGTGGGGGCTTGCAAAACGAGGTTGACGCGGCGTGCTCCAAACCAATCGCTTACAATTAGCTAGGTACTCGTCTGTTATCGGCAATTCTACGAAGTGCAAAAGCTTATTGAGTTCCTTTTCAGTATCGGCAATGAGCTCTTCCAATTTTAAGGTATAAATGTCGTATTTCTCCGATTTGATTAATTGATCAATGACCGTAGATTTTTCGATAAAATGATTCATCTTTCGAATAACATCATGTGACTGAAAAACCCGCCTTTGTTTTGCTTCTCTTTTTTTAATTGCCGTAGAAATGCAATCATAGGGGTTTCTTACTACGTGGAGAATTTTTAGCTGTAGTCCCCAATTAGTAATGGCTTCCAAGGCTTGCCAACTTTCCGAGAGATGCTTGGAAGTAGTACCACCGCGTTTATCACCAATATGAGTAAGTTTATTTTGCTGTTCTGGTAGGGTAGGTGTTACCTCATAAGAATATCCCATCCACTGGCTGCCCGCATCTTTAAATTCGGTATCTCTATCTACAATATCTCTGAAAAGTTGGTCGCGTTCGACTTGAGCGTTGATCCTTGCTACCGCATCTAATTCGTGTGCAACGATCGCTTGTGGATGAGCNNGCGTTAAGCAATGCGCCCACCAATGAATGACCGCTTCGAGGATAACCCACAAAGAGCAAAAAAGTATGGACATCAGCAAAACTAGGGTAGGGCTCTACCATTGATCAGCAGCGTTTTTCTCGTAAAGACAAAGCATGTTTGTACAAAGCTACATCTTCCTGATTACAGCGAATAATTTCTTCACGGAGTGCATCACCGACTGCTCGGCTTTTCCCAGTTGCATTATGATGATAGTGAGGCACTTCTTTCCAGGAGAGGATACGCCCCAGCTGCTGTAAGTCATCTGCATAGTATTCCTGAATGCCAACAAAAGCAAAATCATCAAGCGATCTACCTTGCAGAAACTTTGCTATCCGGTTTTGATTGAGAGGATCAGCAACGTACTCAGGGAGGCTGCGTTGCATCTTACTTAGGATATTCAAGCCTTTTTTTTCCTCTTGGAGCTCTTCCTTTAAACGCTTCTCCAAATAGTAATAATTAGAAATGACCCGCTCTACCGGGTCTCGAAGCCAAGTTACAAATGGGGCAGGGGAGGAGCGAAAATATTTTTCAAACAAATGGGGCGAAAAATGGCCGTGTACTACTTGTACCTCCTTCGAAAGCTTCTTTCTATTCCACAACTGCTCGTTGACGCGGATCACCTCGTCTTCTAAATTAACATCTAGGCGTACGACTTGATCTGTTCCGTAGATTTCCTTTAAGGTGTTCCGAAAGGAGGTACCTGCCGTCTTGGGAATATGTACGGACACGAGCTTAAGCTTATGCGCAATGCGCTTTTCTTTGCGTAAAAAATCTAGCATGTCGTAAAATTAACGTTTTATCTATTATCTTGAGATTCATGATCGCTTTAGTCTCCTTTCCACGCTCTGGGAATACGTTTTTTCGTAATCTCATGTTCGAATTATACGGGTTGCCTTCCAGTAGTTTTCATCGGGAAGAAGCCCGCCTGTTACAAATAGATTGGAATTCTTTTCCTATTGTAAAGACGCATTTACTACCGAGTGACATACCCCTTGAAATGGAGGGGAGTACCGTCGTTTATCTGGTAAGAGACGGTCGCGATGCACTAGTATCCTTAGCGCACCACCGAAAGGATTTAGTTGAACCGGGAACTGATTTTTACAATAACTTGCTAGAGGCTATTTTAGCGATGGGCGATAGTAATTTTGGAGGTTGGTCAGGTAATATAAAATCGTGGAAGGAACGTGCGGCAATCATAATAAAATATGAAGACTTAATCATAGATCCTCTAGCACAAACAGAGCGCTTGCGTAGTTTTGTAGAACTGCCAAAACCGGTTGAAAACAAGATTCCTACCTTTGAAGAACTTAAATTTGGAAAGCCTCAATACGGTTCTGGTTCTTCGCTAAGCAAACGACCCGATTTTGCAAAAAAATTCTTCCGAAAAGGAAAAAAAGGGAGTTGGAAAGAAGAAATGCCGGCTGATCTGCAGCAGCTGTTCTGGGACTTGCACCGTGATCCTATGTTGGAATTAGGGTATATTGACGGCGTATTACCGCCGTCCACAGAACGCCCTCTAAAAAAGGTACTAATCGAAATAAGCAAGGCTTACACCCAAGATAACGATGGAGTGAAACGCTACCTACTCGATTTATTACACCATCTCTATGTGTTTCAGCAGGTACAACCCGACTGGCAGATCGATCTCTTGTTTGAGGGGGGGATAAAGTCATTGACTGACACCCAATTAGATAACCTGTTCGCACCCTTTGCAAAACAGGTAGGCCAGATAGAAAATTTGCGCGCTTACGAAAAAGTATTATTAAGCGTGAAGTCTATCGTGAAGAAAACCCTGCCATCAGCTATTTACCGGCCTTTGAGTGACATTTACCGTAATGGGCCTTTTCGTGGTTTACTCGCAAGATTCCGCAAGAATCGTATATCAGCATCCTTGCGGAATAAAGATGCTGATACACATGAACGTCTAAGGCAGTACGATCTTTTGCACGTACCTTTGCCACAGCATCTTCATAAGGTTGTAGAAATAGACGTTCCTCAGCTCGTCACTGTACATGATCTTACCCACCGAATATTCCCCGAATTCCACACCCCCGAAAATGTTCGTCTGGCCGAGGAGGGAATGCAGCTAGCGCTAACTCAAAATACCCACTTTGTCGCCATATCCAAAGCGACAGCCAATGACTTGGTCCATCATTATCCCAGCTCTCAGAATAATACAGAGGTTATCTACGAAGGCGTCAGCCGTAGGTTTAATCGTGCTCAAAAAGAAAAAGATTTTGATCCAATAAGAGAAAAATATCAACTTCCTCCTTTTGGTGATTATCTATTGAGTTTATCAACAGTGGAACCTCGAAAAAATATAGCTCACCTTATTCAGGCTTTTACAACCATGAAAACCCGCTATCCTGAATGCACTACACACCTCTACATTTGTGGTAAAAAAGGTTGGCTAACGGATGAACTCTTTGAGCAAGAGGACCTCTACCGACAACAAGGTATTTATTTCACAGGCTTCGTTGATGACGAGGATTTGCCACTGTTTTATGCGCACGCTCGGGGGCTGTGTTACGTTTCCCACTACGAAGGTTTTGGCTTACCAATATTAGAAGCTATGCAGTCTGGAGTACCCGTTATCTATGGAGACAATAGCTCAATGCCAGAGGTGGCTGGTGATGGAGGTATCGCAGTAAATAGCCATGATCAGGAACAGCTTATCACAGCAATGTACCGATTGATTACCGATGATGTGCTACATACACAATTAGCAGAAGCTGCATGGAAAAAGGCGAATACTTTTTCGCTCCTAAAATCAGCTTTTGAGACGCTCCATTATTACGAAAAAATTATCGCAGGTGATTTTTAGTTCCTTGAAAACAAGTAAGCCTACTCAACAACCAATTATAGCTATCCTTGCTGATCCTCTTGATAATCAGCAAGCTGGAGTGCACGTATTTACGCGAGAATTAATACGTGCACTGGTAGACCAAGGTAAAGGCGACCAACTGCTACTGATCCGTGAAAAGCGTGATCCGAGTCTTGATGTAAAACAAATTGTTGTGCCAAATATACACTTGCCCATTGGTTTCGCCTCGTTTCGTTTGTTCTTTATTATCCCATTTTTATTACGAAATAGGGGAGTGGCAGCCGTTTTTGAACCTGCCCATTTTGGTCCTTTTAATCTTCCTCACAGGATTAAACGGATCACGATGATACACGACCTTACACCTTTGCTTTTTCCTCAGTATCATCGGTGGCACAGCCAATTGTTGCAGAAAATTTTCCTGAAAAGGATTTTACGAAAAACAGACTGGGTCTTCACCAATTCCCGCCATACGAGTAAGGATGTTGTCCGTTTTTTTCCTTTTACAGAAAAGAAAACGCAGCATCTTTATTTAGGTAACAATGCCGCTTTTAAGCCAACAAAAAATATCGATCGCATCAATGAACTGGGGATTACTAAACCTTATTTCATTTACGTGGGCACTATAGAACCCCGTAAAAACCTAGAACTGCTCCTTAGTTCATTTAAAACTTTTTGTTCTAACAACAATCAAGAGGTAGAACTCGTAATAGCAGGGCAAATGGGCTGGAAATCTGCTGGTTTTCAACAATCGCTGGCAGAGCATCCGTACAGGAATAAGATCAAATTGCTGGGCTTTGTTGCTTTCTCAGATTTGCCGATTTTGTACACACACGCTACAGCGCTTATTTATCCTTCACGTTACGAAGGTTTTGGTTTGCCGATCATAGAGGCGCTAGCTTGTGGTACAGATGTCATCACTGCAAAAAATTCCAGCCTGAAGGAAATAGGAGAGGGAGCTGCATTTTTTTTCAAGACAGATGACGCTGCATCACTTGTAAGGCGTATGGAAGAAATTTTCTGCAGCAATGAAGACAGGAGCTTGAAAAATCAACAACACGGTCAAAAGTTTTCTTGGGAACAGTGTGCTGCTAATTTTTGGCAAAAAGTGCTAGAAGTAGTAAAATAGGGTGTTTTTCAAGTCTTAGTTAACATAATATAAATTATAGGCAATTATTTTAGCGTTTTTTTAACGCTTCACCTTTAAACGTGCTATCTTAATGATTGATCTAACCACAGATTTTTTTCATAAAAAAACAAAACATGAAATCCTATTTCTCCAGCAGCTTACTGCTCATTTGTACAGTATTTTTCTTTAATACTACAATTAACGCCCACAGCGTGTCCAACGGCTTAATCCTAGAGAATCCTCCTCGCTGGGAAAAACTCGGCCAACGACGTGTCAATTACGGCCTAGATCGTGATGAGATTCTGGTTACTGCACGTGAAGGCCGATTTACTTCCATTCGCTTGAAAGCAGAAATTGCTCCAATAAACGTTCATCGCTGCGTAGTTCACTTTGCCAATGGTACTACTGAATCATTCCAGTTTAGTGGCGGAGACTTACGTGCTGGTCAGGTTACTCGAAACTTGGATTTACCTGGAAACCGAAGAATTATTACTAAAGTTGTATTCTGGTATGACACCAAGAACCGCGCCAATCGCCGTGGACGTGTAGAACTCTGGGGAAAGCATTGAAACAAAATGTTTTAATAAAAATGGGCGAAGTGTAGCAGTACACTTTGCCCATTTTTTTGTGCACCTCTCCCCTACTCTCGCGCTTAAATCAAGCATTGAAAAAGACATCTAACCCGGAGTTTGAAAAACAACAAAAACACAACCACCTTAAAATCAATTAGTTACGACAAGAAAAACCAGGCCTTCACCTACCTTTTTACCACCCTTGCTACATGCGCACTATCCGGGGCAATAAGGTGTAAATGATACACTCCCGGGGGTAAAGCGCTCAAATCCAGCTCTTGCCCGGGGCTCTCATAGCGAGCGATGCGCTGGCCTTGGGATGTAAAAACATCCACATGCTCGGCTGTGATATTTCGTAATTGTAATCGCCCGCTTGTCGGATTAGGAAATAGCTTAATATCGGTTTGGGAAATATCAGTGATGGAAACTACGCAAGCTGTCTCCACCTCCTCGCGTGTAGCACAGCCGATGGCATTATCAGTGATGGTCCCTTCATTCAGCGCTACGCCCAGGTAATCACAAATACTTTCTATGGCACAGGCAGACAATTGTGGATTGAATCCAATGTAAAGACCCTCCAAAAATGTAGTACCTGTAATCGTCGTCGCATCAAGGTTATCCAAACCTGTCAGACTCATTAAAGCAGTGTTGGAGAATATCTGAAGGACTCCGTCGATGGAAGTGAGATTGTCTAAGCTTGCTATGCTCGTTAAGGTAGCGTTGTCGGAAACCAGAAGGTAACCGCCTATAGAAGCAAGGTTGTCTAAGCCCATCAAACTTGTTAAGCTAGCATTATTGTAAATATCCAGGTAGCCGCCTATAGAAGTAATTCCGGAAAGAGCACTGATGTCTGTTAGAAAAGTACTCCAAAGTTCCAAGTTGCCACCTACTGAAGATATATTCTCTAGCCCTCCGAGGTGCGTGAAGGCATTGGGTCCGGAAATTCGAAGATTAGTTCCTACGGAAGTAATTCCAGAAAGAGCACTGATGTCCGTTAGGGAGGTGTTAGCCCGCAAACGTAGCTCTCCGCCCAACGAAGTGATTTCTGATAGACCATCAAGATCGGTTAAGGCAGCGTTGAACTCAATCAATAGGTTACCGTGTATAAATGAGAGGCCCGACAGCCCATTGAGATTAGCTAAGATAGCGTTCGAAGAAATCCGTAAGTCATTTACAGATGATATTGCGGATAGCCCACCAAGGTCGGTTAACAGAGGGTTGTCCGCAATAATTAAGTTCTCAACGGAAGTAATAGTAGAGAGGCCGCTTATGTCCGCTATATCAGATGGATCAAATTGAAGGCCAATTTGCAAATCGCCATTAATTTCGGTACAGTTTGGATAGGTTACAACGAAGGTGTCTACCTCAGCTTGGCTGAGTAGAACAACATCACCACTAGGGCATTGTGCGTTTAAAATCCAGCAAGTGAATACTAAAGAGAGCGTAGTAAAGAATTTCATTGTTATTTAGACTTTGTTAAGCCGTACAGAGTGAGTACATGGGCAATACTTAAGCCCCTGCTTCTGCGGCGCGTTATCCACCAAATATATAATGAAAGTGGCAATCAACGAAAAATAAAACTATAGTCGGCCAGTATTTTGTGTCGTACATGACTATTTGATTTATCGTAATGCTCCATTGGAGCTCTAGTTAATCCAGCTATTTTTTCACTGATAGCTCACCTTTATCCCCCTTATGCAATTAACTTCGTGCATCAAAATAATCAGCATGTTCTACTTTCGTTCTTTCCTACTACTTTTTAGTATGCTTCCAATACTATTCACGCTTCATGCGCAGCCTAATATCGAATGGGAAATTGCCCTCGGTGGTAGTGCTGAAGAAATAGCATACGATGTAGAGCTGTGTCCGGATGGCGGTTATATCGTCGTTGGTAGCTCCCGCTCTGAAGATGGTGATATCTCTGATAACTTTAACTGGCGAGACTTTTGGGTGGTTAAACTCACAGCTAGTGGTGAGTTGGATTGGGAATCCACATACGGAGGAAGCCAGCATGAAACAGCCCGTGATGTATTACCAACCATGGACGGTGGCTATGTCGTAATGGGCGATACAGGTTCAGAAGATGGGCAAGTGAGTGAACTTGAGGGCTTCAGTGATTATTGGGTGCTGAAGTTGAGCTCAAGCGGAAGTATTGAGTGGGAAAAAACCTTGGGAGGCAGCGGTAGTGAGTTTGGTTATGCCATTGAGCAGACGGCCGATGGCGGCTACTACGTGGCTGGTGGTTCGCAATCCAGCAATGGCGATGTTAGTGGTAATTATGGTGGTATTGATTATTGGGTAGTAAGGCTATCTCCTACGGGCGATATTGTCTGGGAGAATCACTTTGGTGGATCTCGCGATGACCTAGCGTTTTCTTTGGACAAAACCACCGATGGAGGTTGTATCGTAGCGGGCAGAACCCGATCTAATGATGGTGACGTAAGCGGCTTTCACACAGGTGCCAGCTTTTCCTTTGACTCCTGGGTGGTAAAGCTATCGGATCAGGGTGTACTGGAGTGGGAAAGAGCCCTGGGAGGCACGGATTTCGACGAGGGTTACGCTGTACGGCAAACCAGCGATGGTGGCTACGTGGTAGCTGGTTTAGCAAGATCCTCGGATGGTGACGTGGAGGGAAATCCACTCGGCACCGACTTATGGGTGGTTAAGCTAAACGCGGATGGAACCATCAATTGGGAAAATAACTACGGCGGATATTCATATGACATCGCTGGCGCTATTCGGGAGACCACTGATGGTGGCTACATCATCACCGGCTGCATAGGGCCAGCCGGTGATAAGCGTTTTTTGACCATGAAGCTCTATCCGGATGGGGAGCTTGATTGGCAAAAAGAATATGGTGGCACCGAGGATGATCGTTCCTTCTCTGTCAAACAGACCCCCGATGACGGATATATTATTGCCGGGCGCACGGCGTCGGACAATGGAGATGTAACGGGTCAACACGGCGACTATGACTTTTGGGTCGTGAAACTGGGCCCATGTGGTGTAAATGCCGAGGTCGAAATGGAGGATCAAAGTCTGCAGTCTTTAGAAGTCGCAGCAAGTTCCACCTATCAATGGATCGATTGTAGCGACGGCTCCTTTATAGAAGGTGAGCAGAGTGCTATTTATTCCCCCGAACTCGGCGGTGATTACGCTGTAATTGTCCAAAATGGGGCTTGTGTAGACACCTCCGAATGCATTAGTATCTGCCCCGTCAATGATTGGGTAGACCGTTTCGGAGATTTGCTAATTGCAGATGAAGACTCTCCCACTGCTACCTTTCAATGGATCAACTGCAATGATCAAAGCCCAATTGAAGGCGCTACAGAATCAATCTATGAACCTACCACAGATGGCTCCTACGCCGTTGTTGTAACCGATGGAAACTGCTCCGTGACTTCGCTATGCCGGCTCATGTGCGTAGAAGGTATTGATGAAACAGTTATCATAAATGAAGCCGGTAGTCTACAGTCGGTAGCTGATACCATGAATACTACCTTCCAATGGTACACTTGCACAAATGGATCCTGGATTACGGGAGCAACCGACCCGACTTTCACCCCTCCTATGAGTGGGGAATATGGTGTAATTATCCGCCGTGGCGATTGCTCTGCTACTTCTCCTTGTTTCACCTATTGTGCTGTAGATACCAGTCTGGTTGTTACAGCTACTAACCTGGAATCTTTAGCAAATCCAGAATTCTCTACTTTTCAATGGATTGACTGTAGCACCGGAGCTGCAATTACAGGCGAAACCAGCCCTGCCTTCAGTCCGCTAGAAAGTGGTGAATATGCCGTAATCATCAGCCAAGGTGAATGTACAGCGACCTCAAATTGTACTACCTTCTGTGCCGTCAATATCGATGTTCTTGTTCTGGAGAATACGCTACAGGCACAAGCCGATAGCGTCAATTCTACCTTCCAATGGATAGATTGCATTAGTGGAGCTTCCATTGAAGGAGCAACCTCTCCCCTATTTACACCAACTAGCAGTGGAGAGTATGCAGTCATCATTAGTCAAGGCAGTTGCGTAGCAACCTCAGCCTGTGTCAATATTACCATAGTTGGTGTAAATGAACAGATTGATGCCGAAATCATGCTATTTCCTAACCCTGTACGCGATTTACTACTTCTTAAGACACCAAGTAGTTTAAAAGCTACGAACTACAGCATCTATAACAGCGATGGCCGCAAAGTATACTCCGGTCTAATTGAGGCTGAGCAAACCACGATCAATATTAGTGAATTTCCAAGTGGTGCTTATGTAATCGAATTAATGCATTCAGAAGGAATAATTCGCAAAAAGATTATAAAATTCAACTAAAATGGATAGTACACCAAGTGGATCAATGCTATTGCCACCTGGTGTACTGTTTTTTTACCTTTTCACCACCCGCGCTACATACGCACCATTTGCCTCAATAAGCTGTAAGTAATACACACCGGCGGGCAAAGCACTCAAATCCAATTCCTGACCAGGTGAACGGTAGCTGGCTACCTGCTGCCCCTGCGCGTTGAATACCTCTACTCGTTCGGTATTGACATTGCGCAGCTGTAGGGGGCCTATGGTGGGATTAGGGAATAGTTCAATGTCTGTTGCAGAAATTTCAGTGGTCGGCACAATACAAGCTGTTTCTACTTGGGTACGAATCTGGCAACCAGGGGCATTGCTAAGAAAGGAAGCCTCATTTTCCGCTACCGCCAAGTAATCACAGATACTTTGAATGGCACAGTCCGAAAGCTCATCATTGAAGACAATCTCCAAGGAAGTAATGGTATTGGCGGCAATATTCTCCAGCCCGCTTATGTCCGCGAGCGTTTCGTTGCTAAACAGGCTTAATTCTCCGCCCAACGTTGTGATGCCCGATAGCCCATTTAGGTTAGTCAGAACCTCGTTATTGAAGAGCTTCAGGTTTAGACCTACCGTGGTAATATTCTCCAGACCACTTAAATCGGTTAAGGCATTATTTAACCCTATATAGAGGTTCAAACCTACAGAAGTGATACCGGACAGGCCTGTTAAATCGGTTAAATTGTCGTTGGAGTTAATATTCAGACTTTGGCCCACAGAACTGATGCCTTCCAGACCACTCAAAGCAGGTAAAGAGGAGTTGTCATTAATGCGCAGGTCCTCTCCCACTCCCGTAATAGATGATAATCCACTTAAGCTCGTTAGCAATGGATTGGAAAAAATTAGTAAGGATCTTGGTATGAAATCAACAGCAAACGGACCTGTAATTTCCGTTAAGAGATCATTCTCCGTAATCTTCAAATCTTCACCGATATACGTTACGCCAGCAATGCCGCTGATATCCGTAAGCATAGCGTTGGTCGAAATATCCAGATTACCAGCTACCGAATCTACAGCGGATAGTCCGTACACATTGGTTAAGGCTGCATTCGAGTTGATCCCCAGATTGTCACCAACCACCGTGACATTTGCTAGTCCATCCAAATTCGTGAGGGCGGCATTACTGGTAATAAACAGATTTCCCCCGACAGTAGTAAGGTTGGACAGCCCGTCCAAATTTGTTAAAGCCTCATTGTAGCCAATTCTCAAGTCTCCAGCCAGCGTGTTAATGCCGGATAAAGCATCTACATTTGCTAAGACAGCGTTACCCTCAATCCGTATCCAACCACTTACGGATTGGATGCCCGCTAAACCTTCTAAATTCGCTAGGCCTAATGTCAAGAAAATATGCAAGTCTCCATGTACATCAGTGATGGCCGATAATCCGCTGAGGTCGGTAACGTCCGATGATCCAGAATTAGGGCCAATCTGTAGGTCACCGTTGATCGTTGTACAGTTGGGATAAGTAGCTACGAAAGCATCTACTTCCGCTTGAGTAGGAAGCACAACATCTCCTTCCGGACACATAGCCGGGCAGGCCATCTCTACTTCCGTACGGGTAACACAACCGTCGGCGTTGCCCGAAATATCAGCTGGGTTCATTTCCACCCCAATGTAGTTACAGACACTTTGGATGTCGCAAACGGAGAGTTGAGGGTTAAGCCTGATGACTAGTCCTTGTCCGGAAATACTGGTCGCATCAATATTCTCCAGGCCATTCAGGCTCGCAAGTACTGCATTGAACCTAATCGTTAGCGTTCCATTGATCGAGGTGAGATTTCCTAGGTTGGAAATACTTATCAAACCATCATTATCCATAATACTCAGTAAGCCGTCCACATGGATCACATTGTCCAATCCTTCCAGACTTGTGAGCGCATCATTAGAGGCAATACTAAGTGGTCCGGGAATAAAAGTCAAATTATTCAGACTACTAATGTCGGCCAAGGTATTGTTTGATTCAATACTGAGTCCTCTCCCAAGAGAAAGCAGATTCGCTAAGCTGTCCAGGTTGGCCAAACTGGGATTGAAAGCAATAAAGAGGCGGCCGCCAATCGTTGTCAGGTGCTGTAGGCCGTTTAAATCTACTAGGCCATTATTGAAAAGAATGTCAAGGCCTTCGGCAATACTCGTTAGGCTGCTTAAGCCGGAAATGTCGGAAATGTCCGTACTTTCTTCATAACTTCCAATTTGCAAATACCCGCTGATCTCGGTGCAGTCAGGGTAAGTAGCCACAAATGCATCTACCTCAGCTTGATTCATAAGGATAACATCACCAGTGGGGCATTGAGCGTGTAGGCTCCAGAAGGTAACAGAGATTAGTAACGTCAGGTAATACTTCATCTTAATGTTTTGAACACTTTATTGACCTATCAGTGGTTAGGTAACCACCAGACCTTGAGTAACCACCAGCCAACAAGGTAAATTCACGAATTTACCTTGTTGGTTGGTACCTTCTTATACGCTTATATGGTTTAAAACCGGCAGATTACGCCCTCTCCAAGATCATGGCGTACCCCTGTCCTACCCCAATACACATGGTCACCAGGGCGTACTTTCCATTTCGTTTGTGGAGCTCCAGCGCAGCGGTATGTGCAATTCTTGTGCCCGAAACGCCTAGTGGATGACCAATAGCGATAGCACCGCCATTGGGGTTGATGCGTGGGTCATCATCCTGCAAACCGAGTTCACGAATGCAGGCCAGGCTTTGAGCAGCAAAAGCCTCATTAAGTTCGATGATATCCATATCCGCAAGTGTTAAATCAGCTCGTTGTAGGGCTTTTAAGCTAGCTTTTACTGGGCCAATACCCATAATGCGAGGCTCTACACCAACAACAGCAGAAGTAACAATTTTGGCCAATGGTTGTAAGTCGTATTCTTTCACTGCTTTTGCGGAAGCTACCAATACTGCTGCAGCTCCATCGTTTAAACCAGAGGCATTTCCTGCGGTAACAGTGCCACCCGTTTTACGGAAAGCTGGACGTAATTTTCCTAATATCTCGGTTGTGGTACCAGCACGAATGAATTCATCCTGATCAAACACAAGATCATCTTGCTTGCGGCGAGGAATGCTCACAGGCACAATCTCTTCTGCTAAACGCCCGGCGGCTTGGGCCGCAGCAGCTTTCTGCTGGGAATTGTAAGCAAATAAATCCTGATCTTCTCGGCTGATATTGTACAAATCTGCTAAATTCTCAGCAGTTACGCCCATACCATCGGTGCCGTAAAGCTCCTGCATCTTGGGATTGACAAAGCGCCAGCCAAAGCTACTATCATGCATTTGGGCATCACGACCAAAAGGCTTGGATGTTTTGGAAATCACCCACGGGCCACGAGTCATGTGTTCCACGCCACCTGCAATAAAGAGGTCCCCCTCTCCTGCTTTGATGGCCCTGTTCGCGTGTGAGATTGCGGATAAACCAGATGAACAAAGCCTATTCACGGTCTCTCCTGGAACATCAAAAGGCAAACCAGCAAGCAAGAGGCACATTCTGGCAACGTTGCGGTTGTCTTCTCCTGCCTGGTTGGCACAACCAAGGATTACATCATCATACAACGCTGGAGGAATTTGCGGAAAACGCTTGACCAATTCACGGATAGGAATTGCGCCTAAATCATCGGTGCGAACGGGCGAAAGGGTTCCTGTAAACTTGCCAAAAGCGGTACGAACGCCCGCTACTAGATATGCTTCCAATTTGGTTAGGTACTTGGTACTTTGTACAGGGTACAAGGTATTGGTTAGGGGAAAATGAACACAAAAATAATACAATCAAAAACTATGTGGCTATGTGTTGAAAAGAATCTCTGTGTCTATGTGATAAAAAAACATCAAGTCAACAAATTCCCATCTTCATCCCACTCCGCAATGGTCATTCGCTCATTTTGATCCACACATTTCGCCAGCCATTCTTCGTCGTAATCTACATCGTGGTCAGCGAGTACTTCTGCGGGTACGCCATCCCATACATTGGCAAAATTCCCGGTATATCCTAGGTCATCCAAGCCCATTTTGGTGGTATAGTACCCCGTTAAGGTCAGATTGCGCATAAGGTCAAAAAAAGTAATTCCATAAGCCATGTCGGGCCGAAGTTCCTCCGGATCAGGATAGGCGATATCCTCAATAATTTGCACCTCTTCCTCCGGCAGGCAAGTAATAAAGTCCTTGCCAAATCGTCGATTGGCTTCATAGTTAAGCCACATCAATCCGCCTCTGATAGGCAACTGTAAGTCAGGAAGGTCTTTGACGATAAAATCTATAAAGTCCGGCACCTTGGCGTCGGTTGCTGACCCAGCCGTGGTGGTAGCCGGCAAAATGATATCACACAAAACGGCAATAGAAGCCAGCTCATGTTCATTCAAATAAATCTCTGCATTTACCTCTTCATCGTGCTCTATTTCTGCGGGGGTACGGCCGTATAAGCCGTTGTCATTGTTTCCTACTTCCAGGTTGGCAGCACCAGAAGCATCTGGATCACAGCCACTTGCGGTTAGTAAAGCCGCACTTCCTATTGTTCCGACCAATAAGGTCCTTAGTGTTTCTCTTCTTTTCATAGTTTCTTTTCGTGCTGTTACTTAAATGTTCCGTTTTTTGTACTGCTCTACAATATATTCCGAAGTCCGCATGGCCAATGCCATAATGGTCCAGGTACAGTTTTTGTCAGCCTGACTTACAAAAGGTCCTGCGTCTACAACAAATACATTGTCTGCATCATGTAACTGGCAATATTTATTGGTCACCGATGTCTTAGGGTCGTTGCCCATTCTGGTAGTACCCACTTCATGGATAATTTGCCCTGGCTTCAGCAGGCCCCAATCCTGCTCCTTGGTTGGTTTATCCCCAACGGGATGCCCGCCCATGGCATGAATCAATTCTTCAAAAGTATCCTGCATGTGGCGGGCTTGGTAACGCTCATAATCCGACCATTGGTAATCAAACTTGAGTACCGGAATCCCGAATTGATCGACGACAGTAGGATCCAATTCGCAGCGGTTCTCTTTTCGAGCGATAGACTCTCCTCTGCCGCCAAAACCGATAGCAGCACCATAAAACCGCTTCACATCATCTCTCAGTTTATCGCCATAGCCGCCTACTTCCAGGCCAATGTATTCATTAAAAGCGGTAGCATCAAAACCAAAGCCGTAGGCAGGCATACCCAGCCCTCCCCAAATCTCAATGTGATAACCACGGGGGAAATCTAACTTCTTGTTGTCGAGCCACCAAGGGGAATAGACGTGCATTCCTCCTACCCCATCTTCATTGTAATCCGTTTTTCTATCCATCAATGCAGGAATAAAACCAGTTCTTCCTCCACCGGTAGAATCATGCAAGTACCGTCCTACCACATCACTGCTATTTCCAAGACCATTGGGGTGTTGTGGACTTTTGGAATTCAGTAAAATACGGGCAGAACTACAGGCAGAGGCTCCCAAAACGACAGAGCGACCTTTCAGCTTATATTCTTTCCTATCTATTTTATTAATATAAGATACCCCGGTTGCTTTTCCTTCTGCATCAGTGGTCACAGAACGCACCATGCTGTTTACATATAAATCCACCTGGCCAGTGCCGTTAAGCGCTGGAATGATAAAGACTGAGCTTGAAGAGAAATCCGCATAAACCTTACACGAACGATTGCACTGCCTGCAATAGAAACATACCCCACGGTCGTTGTTCAATTTCTTTGTCAATATCGACAGACGGGCAGGGATAACATCTACGCCTGCTTTTCTTGCGCCTTTGATGTAGTAAAGCTCGTGCAAGCGTGGCTTAGGCGCTGGCAAGAAGAATCCATCTGGGTCATTACGTCGGTTTTCTTTAGAACCAAAAACGCCTACCATCTTATCCAGTCGGTCGTAATAGGGTTTGATTTCCTCATAAGTGATAGGCCAGTTGTCTCCCAGTCCATCAATGTCTTTTCGTTGAAAATCATCCGGCCCGAAGCGCAATGATATCCGTCCCCAGTGGTTGGTCCGACCGCCCAGCATACGGGAGCGCCACCACATAAAGTCGGTGCCCTCTTGCTGGGTATAAGGCTCGCCTTCCACCTCCCAATCGCCCCAAGACATGTCGTAATCACCAAAAGCGCGATTAGTACTGGCTCCTCGCCGAGGAGATTCCCAGGGCCATTTCATCTGGGTCATCGTCGTAGGGTCTTTCGGGTCAAAGTAAGGGCCAGCTTCCACCAGCGCCACCTTCAATCCTGCTTCCGACAGCATTTTGGTAGCCATACCACCGCCTGCTCCGGAACCTACTATAATTACATCGTAAATCGTTTCTGACATGCTGGATTTTCGTTTGTGCTAAGTAACGACGGATTAATAACTGTCGTCGCTAAACTAGGGTTTTTATCCAACATTTTATTATCATTGGGGGAGGTAATTTAAACCACTTAAGGCAGTGATAAAGAAAAATCCTATATTATCTTCTATACCCTTATATCGTTCAAAAATAAGCTATGTCTAACCGAAGAAAGATATTCAAAGCCTTGGCACTAGGCACTATTTCTCTGCCTTTTGCTATTCGTGCCCTTACGGGAGACATGAATGCCCAAAAAGGTGGTGGCTCCCCCACCCTCGCTGATCAAAAAAGGTACGAATGGAAGATGACGACTACGTGGCCGCCCAACTTCCCTGTCTTGGGGGATGCTTGCGAGATGTTGTCAAGCCTTATAGAAACCATGTCGGCTGGGCGGATGAAAATTACTGTTTATGGTGGTGGTGAACTCGCTCCTCCCTTGAAGGCATTCGAGACCGTGCGCTCTGGCGGAGCCGAAATGGGCTGTGGTGCTGGCTATTACTGGGCAGGCATTGCTCCGGCAGCACAGTTTTTTGCTTCCGTCCCCTTTGGCATGAATGCCGCTCAGCATACTGCTTGGATCATGAACGGTGGTGGTATGGAGCTGTGGCAAGAGCTTTACGCACAATTTGGCGTTGTACCCTTCCTCGGTGGAAATACCGGTGTACAAATGGGCGGCTGGTTCAACCGAGAGATCAACAGCCTTCAGGATATTCAAGGATTAAAAATGCGTATCCCAGGGCTAGGCGGCCGCGTATTCGATGCCGCTGGTGGCGCTCAGGTGCTGATGCCCGGAAGTGAGCTTTATTCCAACCTTGAACGCGGCGTCATTGATGCGACAGAGTGGCTAGGCCCTTATCACGATACCCAGATGGGCTTTCATGAGATTGCTAAATATTACTATACGCCCGGTTGGCACGAACCTGGCACGGCACTCGAATTCTTCGCAAATCAGGAAAAATTTGACGAGCTCCCCGCTGATCTACAAGCGATCATCCGCTCTGCAGCCTACCATACGCACCTGTGGTGCTGGATGGAAATGGAAAAGCGCAACGCAGAAGCACTGAGCAGCTTGGTAGAAAAAGGTGTAGAACTCCGGCAGTTCCCCAAAGAGGTTATCGAACGTTTCCGCACACTCACAGAAGAAGTGCTGCAAACGCTTACGGAAGAAGACCCCTTCTCTGCCCGGGTTTATGCTTCTTTCAAGCAATTTCAGTCGCAGGCCTATCAGTATGCGGCCATTACAGAGAAGCGATTTTATAATGAATTGCAAGTGCAGTAGTAAATGTAAAAGCGACCTCCTACCCTACTTTAGCTTGATCGGACGCGCCTGCCTGCCCCTGAGACACAGCCGAACAGGCAAGGATTTGACAGATCAAAGCGGAAAGCGGAGTTGCACTGATTTTTTTTAATAAAACACGTACAAAATTTGCGCTATTTGTCTTAGATTTCTTTTGTTTTTCAGAAACACAATAGGGAGAAAATTTTAAATGAGTAATTTATTTTAACATCTGAATGAAATTATACAACTGGGGTAAATACCCGTTCTCCGACGCCAACCTCCACCTTGCTGATTCTTACTCAACAGTTGGTTCAACCTTGAATCAACTTAGTGGGCAAGCTGTCATCCCTCGTGGCAATGGTCGCTGCTATGGCGATAGTGCGCTACAAGAAAACGTATGCTCTACCCTCAAGCTCAACAAGCTTTTACAGTTAGACGAAGTATCAGGGACTATCCGCCTTCAAGCCGGCGTATTGTTAGAGGACCTCTTGTCGGTACTCGTTCCTAAAGGGCTTTTTCTTCCAGTCGTTCCTGGCACACGGCTAATCACCATCGGTGGCGCTATAGCTGCCAACGTACATGGCAAGAACCATCATCATGCTGGCGCCTTTGGCAATCATGTACAGTCTTTTAAGTTGCTCACTGCTGATGGACAGCTATTGCTTTGTTCCAGAACAAAAAACGAAACGCTGTTTAAAAACACCATTGGCGGAATGGGCACAACGGGTATTGTCTTAGAAGCAACGTTGCTGTTATCCAAAATAGAGACGACTTATTACCAACAGAAGTCATACCTGGCCACTTCCCTATCCCACCTTTTCGAGCTTTTCGAACAGCACCACGCTCAGCCCTATTTGGTTGCCTGGATGGATGGCCTTGCCGCTGGCAATCAGCTTGGACGAGGAGTACTTCATACCGGCAAGCCATGTACCCGCCAGGATTTGGCGTCACAAACCATGCCTAATCCTCTGAAAGTCCATCCTCCTGCCAAACTTAGTATTCCTGGTATTGTTCCATCATGGTTACTTCAACCTATTGTATTACGTTTAAACAACCTCTACTACCGCTGGAGCAATCGAAAGTCTGTGCAGCACATCAAGCATTACGCTTCTTTTTTCTTCCCTTTAGATGCTATAAAGCATTGGAACAACCTTTATGGAAAAAGAGGCCTGCTGCAGTATCAATTCGTGCTGCCATTCTCTTCTTCCACAGATGGCATCACAGCCGTATTGGAGGCGATAAAGGCATCGCGTCTTTGCCCTTACTTAGTCGTACTCAAAAGAATGGGCGAGCACACTCCTTATGCTGCTACCGACTTTCCTATGCCTGGCTACTCGTTGGCCATTGATTTCAAATACAGCTCCAAGGTGCTCGACTTATTTCATCTGCTCGACGAGATTGTGATCCAACACAGCGGCCGCATCTACCTCACCAAGGATGCAAGGCTCCCGGCCGCGGCCTTTCAAAAGATGTATCCTGAAGCTGTCCTCCATTCTCCCCATATATTCCGATCTTTGCAATCAGAGCGTTTATTTGACCTGTAACTATATGCCCACTTTATTACTTCTTGGTTCCAATTCAGACATCGGCAAAGCCTGTGCCTACCGTTTTGCCGCCGAAGGTTTCGACCTCTTACTGGCTACTCGTACCATCGACGAAGAGCAGCAACACCTCGCTGCTGACCTGCGTATCCGTTTCAACATCCAAGTGAATACACTCCCTTTCGATGCCGAGAATCAAGCGGATCATTCCACTTTTTACGAACAGCTGCCTCAAAAACCAGATGTCGCCCTCACTGCTATAGGCTACCTTGGTTCTCCTGAGAAAGCACGCACTGACCAAGCAGAAGTCACACGCATTATCAATGCAAATTATACTGGCCTCGTCACAATACTCGATATTGTTGCGGCCGATATGATACAAAGAAAAACAGGCACCATCATTGGCATTTCTTCCGTTGCCGGAGAACGAGGCCGAGCCAGCAACTACCATTATGGTGCTGCCAAGGCTGGGTTTACTGCTTACCTCAGTGGCCTTCGGCAACACCTGCGGCCACTAGGCGTCAAGGTTATCACCGTTATTCCGGGCTTTGTCCGCACCAAAATGATCGGCGACCTACCCACACCCGGTTTTCTTACGGCTACCCCAGAGGCAGTAGCAAACACCATCTACAAGGCTTACAAACAACAAAAATCGGTTGTTTACACGCTTCCAACTTGGCGGCTAATCATGCTTATTATTCGCCATATTCCCGAGTTTATCTTCCAACGCCTTTCTTTATGAGTCAGATCACCCAGCCAGCGGTTGCTGTTTTTGATTTTGATGGCACCATTAGCGATCAGGATTCCTTTTTGGCATTTATCCGCCACACGCATGGCTTCTGGGGGCTGTACTGGGGCTTTCTGCTTCATTTGCCTTACTTGATGATGTACTTGTTGGGCCGCTATCCCAATGACCGCTTCAAAGAAAAAATATTCACTCATTTCTACGCCGGAAAAACGAAAGAAGACCTGGCACAAAAAGGAAAGCAATTCTGCCAGCAAAAGCTCCCTTCCATGATTTATGCTGGTGCATGGCAGCAACTTCATTGGCATCAGCAGCAAGGCCACCGGATTATCATCCTCACAGCATCCTCCGCTATTTGGCTAAAAAACTGGTGTGAAACGCATCAATTCGAACTCATTGCCACAACTTTCGCCATCCAAAATGGCCGTTATACGGGTAAAATCGAAGGCAAGAATTGCTACGGCGAAGAAAAAGCTAAACAAATAGCTTCCATTTTATCACAATACCCCGCCTTCGAAGTCTATGGCTACGGAGATCGGGCATCCGATGCTGCTTTTCTTCAGTACTGCAACCACGCTTCTACGCTGCCTCTAACCTCTAGCAACCTCCCATATCTTTTCAAAACGACTCCCTTAGCCCCCCTACTCTATCGGATTATCCGCTATGCTTACCTGGCTTTGTTTTTGTCCTTACCTTTCTCCTTACCTATCAGTTTTCACCAGCACCAAATCAATATTCCCAGTGAGCCGCTTATTGTTATCATCAGTGTTTTACTCGGCCTGTGGTTCTTCACCCAAGGCTGGTGGAGTCGCTCCTTTTATCACCAACCGCTGACATTTGCAAGCATATTAATGTTGTTTTGGCTATTTGTTAGCGTAATATTTACAACACTCCCCTTGGTGAGTGCCAAATATTTTCTGATCACCTTTCTCCACTGGTGGGTCTTTTATCACGGTTTACCCATCTTATTTGATCGTCGTCCACAATGCTTATTCCGCTTTATCCAACAGTACGCCGCCAGCTTCTTACTTATCCTTCTTTTTGCCTGGACGGTACACGCTCAATACAATTTTCGGATTGACGCATCCGTCCTTACAGCTCGGCCCTTCTATTTTGACCATGGCCTGTACAGTAGTTGCCTACTCCTGCTACTGGGGCCCATTTTCAGCCTTTTTCTCATTTCTTTCTACCGCAAAACACACGGCTTCCTTTGCCATTGGCTATGGCTCGCCCTCAGTAGTTTGTTCGCTATGGGCATCTATCTATCTTTTTCTCGTGCTGCATGGTTAAGTAGCCTCCTGAGCATTGTTCTATTTGCCATTATCAAGCTATTCAAACCAAGCTTCAAAACCATACTTTTTACTTTTGTAGTTTCTCTCATCGGCATACTCCTCACTGCCCCAAGCCTTATTCCACATCTATCCAACAACAAAAACACAGGTAGGACAGATGACCAATTAGAGCACCTTTCTTCTGTTACCAATCTCACTACCGACGTCTCCAACTTAGAGCGCATCAATCGCTACAGTTGTGCTTGGCGCATGTTCCTTGACCGCCCTATTACTGGCTTCGGTACTGGTACTTTCCAATTCACCTACCTCGACTATCAGCGCCCTGAAGAAATGACTCGCCTCAGTGTTACTAGTCCCGGCAAACATCGGGCAGGGATGGGTGGTGGTGCACATTCTGAGTATTTCCAGTTGCTCGCTGAAGCCGGCTTACCCGCACTACTACTTTGGATCACACTTATTTTCGTCGTTCTCTGGACCGTGCTCCATATCAACTATGCCTCTCCTTCAAGTTGGCAAAATACGCTGAGTCTGGGTATCCTCTTTAGTCTCCTCACTTACTTTGTCCACGGACTTTTTAATAACTTCCTCCATTACGACAAAGTAGCTGCGCTCTTTTGGGGCCTCCTTGCAGTCTTGGCTTACTTGCAAACTTTTGCATCTACTAAATCCGTGAATTTACCTTATCCAGATTCGGTATAGGCTTTGACTCCTTGTTCCTTACTTGACTCAAGACATGATTCATTTGGGGCCATGCCCAGCCCTCGTTGCTTTGATCATCAATAGCAATTCATCATCTTTCGGGCTGGCCACCGGGTCATCCGTTCTTATGCGCACCCTTGTTCCTCTCCTAAGCGAGTATTCCTAAGGTGCACATACCACTGCTACCCCTTGTCCGAATACCTGATTAAGCAGCGTACTCACTCCGCAGTCTCCATCCCTAAAAACATAAAGACCAGTTAACCAGTCTTTTGGTTTACCGCCCTCTCCCCCCCACTTAAATGCCCTTATAATCCCTTATATGGTTCAAAAAAACCTTCAGTGCTTGGTGGTTCAGATATCTGGTCGTTCAATATGTCTGGTGGTCCAACAAAAAACGGCAGTCCCCATTTCCAGGAACTGCCGCTTTTATTTTACTATATCGAACCATCGA